>JACQOS010000192.1 GCA_016202425.1 Chloroflexota bacterium | reverse complement strand
CCCCGCAGCTGGTCTCCATGGACCGTTTCCTCGAGGCCCTGTCGGCGTTTCAGGCCAAGGCGGCCTAGCAGGCTGCTGAAATAGGGGAGTCCAGTCCCGACTCGTCGGGATTGACGGGGGTCTGGGGGTGTCCCCCAGATACAATTCCTTCCCCCTTCCTGGCCAGGAAGGGGGCGTGGGGGATGGTCGAAAGGGTTTTTCAACACCCCGCTAATGCCATCAAGGAGCCGAGGTGTCGCCGGCCTCGAGCTTGCCGTGGCCCGAGAGCGGAAGCGTAGAGGTTGCAGCAAGAGGGCACGGCAGAATAGAATCATGGGCGGAGGAGGCGAACCATGGAGGCCAAGGAGCTGCTTCAGCAGATCCTGCGGAGCCCGGAGACCGCGGCGTTCTCCCGCATCCGGAACGTCGCCCGGCGACTGGGCGAGGAGGACCAGGCCCAGTTCCTTCACGGGCTGTTCATCGCCGCCGTGGAGGCACGGGAGTCCGGTGACTGGGACAGCCTCCTCGGCTACATCGAGCAGTGGGAGGAGCGTGGCGTTGCGGCGGCGGGGGCCCAGGCCAAGGCGCCGGCCGTAGGGGCACCACCGTTCACCCTCTTCCGCAAGCCTCTGAAGGAGGCCACTTTCGCCCTGGTCACCACCGGCGGCGTGTACGTGGAGGGCCAGGAGCCCTATGTCACCGACGGCCCTGACGGCATGGGCGACTGGTCCTTCCGGGAGATCTCCAAGCGGGTGCCCCGACCTCTCCTGCGGGTCGCCCATCTCCACTACGACCTCTCCGGCCCCCGGAAGGACATCAACTGCGTTTTCCCCATTGACCGGTTCCAGGAGCTGGAGAACGAGGGCGTCATTGGCCAGCTCGCCGAGGTCAACTACTCCTTCATGGGATACATCCAGAAGCCCGAAGAGCTGATGGCTACCACGGCGCCCGAGGTGGCCCGGCGCCTCAGGGTCGCCGGCGTGGATGCCGTCTTCCTTTCGTCTACCTGACCGGTGTGCAACCGGTCCGGCGGACTGATTGCCAGGGCTATCGAAGAGGAAGGCATCCCCACGGTCATCGCGATGATGTACAAGGAGATGGCGGAGAAGGTCCGGCCTCCCCGGGTGGCCTTCGTGCGTTTCCCCTTTGGCCGCCCCCTGGGGGAGCCCGGCAAGCCGGACCAGCACCGCGTGGTCATTGAGGACGCGCTGCGCATCCTGGAGACGGCCACGGGCCCCACCATCGTCGCCCTCCCCTACCGCTGGCGTCGGGAGGACTACGCCCGCATACGCCGCGACCGGGCCCCCAACGGCGCGGGGCGCCGCTAGCCCCTGGCCGTTGGGGGCCTTCTCCCCTGTTGTCCCCCTCGGGCAGCCGTGACGGCGGTGAGCGTCCCCTTGCCCAGCTCGAAGAGTCTTCGGCTTGCTGGGCCGGTGGGGGTCTGCTATAGTGAGGGCCGCGTGGGGCTGTAGCTCAACTGGGAGAGCGCCTCAATGGCATTGAGGAGGTCAGGGGTTCGAGTCCCCTCAGCTCCACCAAGGCCCTCTCTGGCGATTCATTCACAGGAGAAAGAGTGAACTGTCGGAGTTGCGGGTTTTCTAATACCCCTGGAAGCCGCTTCTGCTCATCCTGCGGGACGCTTCTCCCACGAACATGTGATTCCTGTGAAAGCCCTCTTGTAGCGGGGGCCCGGTTCTGCGCCAATTGTGGCACCCCCGTAGTGAGTGACACGCAGGGGAGACCCAGCGCCGCCATTCGGGCGGATGTCCCGTTTGCCCACCCTTTTCTATACATCAAGGCTCGTAGCCTGGTTCTGTGGACAGTACTAAGCGTTCCGGTGTTGATTATCCTGTACGTCCTGGCCGCTGCTTCGGCCACGGCTGGCGAAGAGATAGATCCATTTTTCGAGTCCCTCATTTTCTCTAGCTGGCTGTATGGTCTTCTAGCGTTGTGGTGCATATGGAAGTCCGCACAAAAGCGGGTCGACTTTGGGCTGCTCATAGGGCGTATCCCTGCCGGCTATCATTGGCTCCCAGTTCTCGGTGTGGTCGCACTATTAATGGTCTTCTCAATAAGCACTTTCTGGCTTTTCCTGTACTGGCTTGCCGTGAACTTTCCAGACGCGGCTGATTTTTTCGCGGAGGGTGAGTTCTTTGTAACAAGTGAGTCCAGCCGGTATTCGGGGCTCTACAACACTCAAGTGTTTATAATGGCTGTGTTCGTCGCACCTGTAATTGAGGAGTTTGTATTTCGGGGTATCCTCTTGACCCGTTGGTCTCTAAAATGGGGTACAACGAGCGGAATTTTTGTATCTTCGCTGGTCTTCGCCCTTCTACACGCAGACTTGTTGGGCTCTTTCGCTTTCGGAGTCGCCATGAGCCTGCTGTACCTGCAGACGAGAACCCTGCTAGTGCCGATGATGGCACACGCACTGAATAATTTGGTAGTTGCAGAACTTAGTGTATTGGTATTGGCAATAGAAACAGGTGAGAGCGCATCCCTTGCGGCAGACCTCGAGTCAGGCCTGATGCTCGCCGTGGTCGGGGCTCTCCTCATGCTGCCTCTTGTCCTCTGGTACTTCGTCAGGAATTGGCCTCGCGGAGGCGAAACGGTCCCGTATCTTGCAAGGGAACCATCCACATCTCAAGAGTAGAATCCAGAGGTAGAACCCAGTGGACAGACCGGCGCCTTTGGTTAATTTCTGCTACAATTGCTGTAGTTGTGGGGAGGAGATTTATGAAGTTTGCTATTACTCTTGAGCAAGACGAGGACGGATATATCGTAGTCAGTTGCCCGGCTCTCCTCGGATGTCACTCGCAGGGGAGAACAAGGGAAGAGGCTATTGCTAATATCAGGGAGGCTATCCGGGGATATATAGCCAGCATGCGTAAGCATGGAGAGCCGATTCCCTCTATTACAGAGGTGGAAGAGGTGGAGGTAGCGGTTTAGGTGGCTCGTCTCCCTGTAATATCAGGAGACGATTTCGTCAAAGCAATGCGCAAGGTTGGATATATTTGGGATCACACCGAAGGAAGCCACATGATCTTGCTTCACCCATCAAAGGGGAGGCTTTCGGTGCCAAGACATAGAGAATTGGGCCGTGGGTTATTGAGGACTTTGATCAAAGACGCCGGCCTAACACGAGACCAGTTTGTGGCTTTACTGCGAGACTAACCTAAAAGCCAGGCCAAAAGTTCTTGATACCGTCCCCTCAGCTCCACCAGCTCGCCTCAGCGGCCCGCTGGTCCGAAGGCGGAGATGGGTCCCCCCGCCAGGGCTGAGGTCGGCGCCTACGTCCAGTCCTCCTTGGCCCAGGTGTCGGGTCGAAGGGAGACCTCGTACTCCTTGGTCATCTTGTGGTCGTCCACCTTCACACCGTTCTTGGCGCACTCGCGGCGGAACTTCTCCCGGACCCCAGGCTCCTCCTCCTCGTAGTCCATCTCGTCGCCGAACTGCGCCACGTTCGCGCTCTTGTGGGCCGCCCGGGTGCGCAGCGTCCAGTGATAGCGGCCGTGGGTGATGGCCACATAGAGGACCGGCTTCGACCCGGTGTTGAAGTGCTGGTGCCAGAAGTTGTTGAGCGCCGTGTAGCAGGTCCCATCCTTCCAGGGGAACTCCACCACCTGCTTTCCCCAGTTCCACTCCAGCGTGTACCCCGACCCCTCCAGCGTGATGAGGTGGGCCCCCGGGCCGTGGCGGTGGGCCTTCTTGTACGTGCCCGAAGGGAACTGGGAGATGTGGGCCTTCCAGTGGGTGCTGTTCATGCTGAAGATCCTGTTGGAGCCCCCCGCGCCGCGGAACCTCATGGTTTCCATGGAAAAGGACCGCACGTCGGCGATGAAGTTGCTCTGCCAGACCCGCCCGGTAATGGCCTTGCCATCGCTGCTGAAGTAGTCGTCCTGGCTGCTGTAGATGTGAAGGAAGGCCTTGGGGTTGTTGAAGATGAAGTCGTGGTCGGGGCTGAAGTTCATCGCCAGGGGGGCCGTGGTGACGCATATCAGCCGGGCGGGCTCAGAGCCGGACCCGTTGTAGAACTCGTGCCAGGCATTCATGGGCACGCCGAACAGGCTCCCCTTGTGCCATTCAAAGGTCTGCTTCTTGGTGCTGCCCACCTGCCACACCGAGGTAGCACCCCTGCCCGAGACCACGTACACCATCTTCTCGAACAGGTGGTGCATGGGCTTCACCTGGCCCCCGGGAGGGATCTCCAGAAGCCAGGCATCGCTCATCTCCCCGGTCTCGAAGTTGAGCATGGCGGCCTTGGCCCCGGTCTTGCCCCAGTCGGCCACGGGGGTGGTGTACATGTCGTAGAGGGAGACGCCCATGTGGATCGGGACCTCCTGGGCCTCGACCCAGACCTTCCAGGGCGACTTTTCCCCGTAGAGATGCCCATGGTACTCGGGCATGGGGACGATGCCTGAAGGGTCCAACGCCTGTGTCTTCGTGGCCATGAGTCCCTCCCTCTGGGAAATCGTGCCGCCTGCGGCCCTTGCGCCCGGAGCAGGTGTCCTGCCAGGCCGGCCGCTACGAATCTGGAATGGTACCCCCTTGCCTCGGGGGCTGTCAACCGGCCCCACCCCCTCTGCCGATATGCTACTATCAGGCGACCCCAGGCGCACAGGAGGGACCGGTGCCCCCAATCTACGACGTCGAGTTCAACTCCGCAGCCCACTACCCCACGGACACCATCCCGGAGCTGGCAGCCAGGGCCGAGGCCGCTGGCTTCGGTGCCTTCTGGGCGGGGGAATCCAACGCCAACGACCCCGTGGTGGTGCTCTCGGGCATCGCCGCCAGGACCAGCACCATCCTGCTGGGGACCGCCGCCTACCACGTCTTCGGGCGCAGCCCCATCACCTTGGCTATCCAGGCGGCCACGCTGCAAGACCTCTCCCGGGGCAGGCTCCTGTTGGGCCTGGGAGTCTCCAATCGCACCATCGCCGCGTGGCACGGTGCCACCTTCGACCGCCCCCTGCGCCGCATGAGCGAGTACGTAACGGTCGTGCGCCAGGCGGCATCCGGGGAGCGGGTGGAGTACCAGGGCCAGGTGTACACCACGGGGAAGGGCTTCAAGCTTGCCTGGAAGCCCAATCACCCTTCTCCACCCATCTACGTGGCGGCCATGGGCCCTCAGATGGCGAGGCTGGCAGGCCAGATTGCCGAAGGCGTCCTCCTGAACATGGCCACGCCCGCAAAGATTGGCGAGGTGGCCGAGCGGGTGCGCGCGGGCGCCCTGGAGGCGGGCCGAGACCCCAGCCACCTGGAGGTCGTTGCCAAGGTCCGGGTTGCCGTGCACCCCGACGCCTCCGCGGCGCGGCACCGGCTCCGGCAGCTCATCACCTTTTACAACCTGGCGGAGTTCTACAGCGACATGCTCATGGCCCAGGGCTTCCAAGAGGAGGTGCTGGCGGTGAAGGCGGCCCATGGCCAGGGAGGGTTCCGGGCCGCCATGGCCCAGGTCGACGACGCCTACATGGACAGGCTGCCTGTCGTCCTGGCGAAGTCCGTGGAAGAGGCCAAGGACCGGCTCCAGCCCTACCTGCAAGCAGGAGTGACGCGCCTCATCATCCCCTACGTGCCCACGGGCGATGCCGTGCTCGAAGATGCCCGGCGCTTCCTCAGGGCATGGGAGTCCGCAGCCTGATGCCGCGCTGGCTCATTCATGCTAACATGATTGCTGGCCTCGCCGATAAGCGGAGCCTGAGAAGGAGGTAGGCATGGTCACCCTCCTGAGAGGCAGGGATACGGCGGTCCCCATGGTCCACAGGCCAGGAGCGGAGCGCCACGAGAAGCCCTCCAGCGACTGGGTCCCCACCACGTGCCGCATGTGCCTGGTGGGGTGCGGCATCCTGGTGAAGGTGGAGAACGGGCGAGTGGCGAACGTCATCGGCAACCCCGACTCCCCGTGGAACCGGGGGCGGATGTGCGCCAAGGGCAAGTCCGGCATCATGAACCACTACAATGTGAACCGGGTGACCGGGCCCCTCAAGAGGACCAACCCTCAGAAGGGGATTCGCATCGACCCCGGGTGGCAGGAGATCTCCTGGGATGAGGCCATAGACACCATCTCCCAGAGGCTGCGGAAGGTCCTGGCGGAAGACCCCCGGAAGCTCTACGTCCAGTCGTGGGGGCTGCAGTCGCTGCGCCCCTGGTTCGACGCCCTGACCAGCGCCGCGGGGACCCCCTACAACCAGACCGGCATCTCGGGCACCTGCGGCAAGACTATCCACTCCATGCAGTTCCTCACCGCCGGAGGGGTGGATCAGGAGCCGGACTTCCTCCATTGCAACTACCTGATCAACTGCGGCACCCAGGAGGGCGTGGCGGCCCGCAAGGGGTTCAACCACACGGTGGCCAACTGCGCCACGGCCCGAGACCGGGGCATGAAACTGGTATCCGTGGACCCCGTCGGCAACAACACCGCCGCCAAGGCCACCGAGTGGCTGCCCATTCGCCCAGGGACAGACGCCGCCTTCGGGATGGGGATGCTGAACGTCCTCCTCAGCGAGGTGAAAATCTACGACGCCGAGTATCTCAAGCACCACACCAACGCCGGCTACCTGGTGGGACCCAAGGGCAAGTACATTCGCGACTCCCACTCGCGGAAGCCGCTCTTGTTCGACCAGGGCGATGGCAACTTCAAGCCCTACGACGACCCCAGCCTGAAGGACCCGGCCCTGGAAGGGGAGTTCCGGGTACAGGGCCAGACGGCCACCCCCGCCTTCCAGGTTCTGAAGGCGCGGGCCGCGGGGTACTCCCCGGAACGCGTGGAGGAGATCACCTCCATCCCGGCGGCGAGCCTGCGGCGGATCGCCCGGGAGTTCGGCGAGGCCGCCTGCATCGGCGCCACCGTCACCATCGACGGCGTGGAGCTGCCCTACCGGCCCGTGGCCCTCATGTGGGACCGGGGGCCCCAGGGCCACCAGCATGCCTGGAACCATAGCTGGGCGCTCCATCTGGTGAACCTGGTGGTGGGTGCCATCAACGTCGTGGGCAGTCTCCATAGCACCCTCTCGGCCAGCAACTGGCCCGTGAAGAAGTGGCCGGAGGGCGGCCTGGATGGCCTGCTTACACAGGGCAGCCATGGAGGCCATAACGCCATCTTCCCAGGGCGCCAGGTGACCCGCCCCGAGCGTTGCGATCTCTTCGAGCTCTTCCCCGTGGCGGCCCACACCAGGACCTTCGTGCCGGAGGTGTACCAGAACCCGGAGAAGTACGGCGTCGACCGCCACATCGAGCTGGTCATCCATAGCCCCGGCAACCAGGTGATGGGAGGGTGGGGCGATGTCCAGAAAGTAGTGGACTGGTACAGGCAGGTGGACTTCGTCGTGGGTTTTGCCATGGAGATCAACGAGACCCATGAAATGGACGACATTGTGCTGCCCATGCCCACCTACCTGGAAGAGGACTACATGCGGGGCAGCCCCAACGAGGCTGTGCCGGGGGAGTGGGTAGGGTTCCACCAAATCCAGCAGGCAGTGGTGGAACGCCCGGAAGGAGTCCGGGACCCCGTGGTGGTGATGATGGACATCTTCGAGAAGGCGGGGATCCTGGACGACGCGTACCAGGCCGTGAACCCCGCCCTGGGACTCAAGGCGCCGTATCTGCTCGAGGCCGGCAAGCGGTACACGTCGGAAGAGCTTCAGGACAAGCAGGCCAGGAGCCGGTTTGGAGAGGAGCACGGCTGGGACTGGTTCAAGGAGCACGGCGTCTTGGTCTACTCGCGCGCCCCCGACGAGCGCTTTCCCGGCCGCTTCATCAAGGCCCGGGTGCCCATCTACCTGGAGCACCTGGTGGAAAAGCGCGAGGAGGTGGACGCCGTCCTCCACGAAATGGGCCTCTCTTGGGACCTCTCCGACTACGACCCCCTGCCGCACTGGAGACCCTGCCAGCCCTACGAACAGCTCATGCGGGGGGAGATCGACGCCATCGGAGTCCACTACAAGCTCCCCTACGTCAACGGGGCCATGGGGAACTCCAACCCCTGGATCGACGAGCTGTGCGATAAGCTCCCCCACTCCTACGGCGTGATGATCAACGCCAGGCTCGCCCGGGCCAAGGGCATCAAGGACGGCGACGCCGTCTGGCTCGAGTCTCCGGCCACCAGGGTTAAGGCCGTGGCCAGGGTAACCCAGTGCGTCCACCCCGAGGTGGTGGGCATCGCGGGCCACGCGGGGCACTGGGCCCAGGGCAAGCCCATCTCCAAAGGCAAGGGCGTGAACTTCCAGTCGCTGTTGCCCTACGGCGCGGAGAAAATGGACGTCGTCTCTACGTCCATCGACATGTGCGCCCCCCTCAAGGTTCGCAAGGCGTAGCGCCGGAGGAGGGGCCTACCATGCCAGCAGGCCGCTCTCGAGCATGAGTTCGTCCCTCACATCCCCGGGCTTTGTTGCCCTTGACAAAGTTGGTAGATACAAGTACTGTCCCTCGCTCCCCATAAGCAAGGAATCGCGGAAACGGTCCGCACACTTTGTTGGGAGGCCCAATGTCCTGGTGGGGTTGGATGTAGAGGAAGAGTGGTGCAAGGTCCGCTGACGAGCGGCAAGCAGCTTAGGCTGCCTGGATCACCAGTCGAATCCATCCAGGGGGGTGGTATGTCTGCCAGCCGCATCCGTGATGGCTCAAGGGCACACTTCCGTGCGGCCAGCGCTCTGTCCCTTACGTTTTCCACGGCTCCCCTGTGGCGAATGCCGCTCTCCTGGGTAGCTCTGCTGACGGCCTTTTTGCTGGCGCTGGTGGTGGTGCCAGCATCAGCCAGGCCCGCACAGCAGCTTGAGGGCGTCGATGTCAAGACTGCCTGGTGCCTTGACCCCAACTCGTCAGTGCTTTGGGCCATCTCAAAAATGACTATTGCCCCCAGTTCCACCGCCCAGATCAATCGTCTCCAATTCCGCAACCAGTCGGGCACCCTGCTATCGACGGCTGACCACCTCGCCATGTTTGGGCAGCCGTTGACCAGCGCCAACTCTCCCTTCTGGTGGAGCTTCACCATCCAGGGCACCACTGCGCTGCGTGAAGCCGTGCCCGGCCTCGGGGCGGAGCGCGTCACGGTGGAGCTGGAAGGACCGGCAGGGAGCCTTGGCTCCATCGCCAGCCGCCCGGTGCGCTATGTCCAGGTGGAGATCCAACCCACCGGGCCCATACCCCGCCGATTCGGCAACTGCCCGGGCCTGGAACCAGGGCTGGGGGGCGAAGGCGTTGTCCTGGACGTGGGCAACTTCACCCAGGCCAACATCACGCTGAACGTGCTGGCCCCAGATACCACCGTGGTCCGCAGCGTCGTCATACCCGCCGGTGAGTTCATAGACACGGAGATCGTGAGCCTGCAATTGGGCATCCATCGCGTGGAGGCCCTGGACCCGAACGCCGCGCTTCTTGGCCGGGCACTGGCTTTCATCCTTGGAGCGCCCCTAGCAGACCTCGTCGGGCAAACCATAGACCATCCTACCTACTCCATTCAGACGGGTCAGGGCGGCTCGGTGTTGCTGCACCAGTCCATGACGGCCCCCGGAGCTACCGGAGAGGCCTTCGAGCACATAGGGCCCAACAGCAACGTTCGCTCCAACGGCGGGTCAGTTCCAGTCACCAGTAGCACCGTTGCTACAGGGCGATGGCAGATCTTCACCGGCTCTGGCTCTTCAGTGCCCCAGTCTCCCCAGACCACCACTACTGTCCAGAGCGTGGGCAACCCCGGGCCAGCCGTCCTCTTTCCCACAGGCATTCCCGGCATCGAGGGGCAACTGTGGAACCCAGATCCAACCAAGGGATGGCGCCTCTTTACGGGCAGCGGCGAGAGAAACGTGGCCTCAGGCAACTACACCGTGGCGGTCAGATGGCTTGACAACAGCGGCAACGAGCTTGTTGCCGACCCGAAGTACCGGGTAGCCATAGACCGTACCGTTACCCCCAATGCGTTCGTGGCGGAGGCGGTGGAGGGCACCCTGACCGTGATCGAGGGGCAGAGCGGTACCCAAGTGCTGGTGCCGGGTCCTGGAGACGGGCAGAACCTCGCCCGGCTGGTCATAACCGCGGACGGCCAGATAGGCCAGGTGACCCTCTCGCCCATCGGCGGCTCCTGGCCCCAGGAGATCCTGACCGCCTTTACGGTGCAAACTCCCGCCATCGCCCTCAACCCCACCTCCGGCCCCGTGGGCACCCAGGTCACCGTCACTGGCTCCAACTTCGCCGCCAACGAGCCAAGCATCGGTATCTTCTTTGATGGCGTGCTGGCGGCCACGGGCACCACCGCTGCAGCAGACGGCTCCTGGACAGCAAACTTCACCGTGCCCAGCGTTGCCAACGGCCCTCACGCCGTCGACGCCGCGGGGAGCGTGACTCCCGCCAGCGCCGTCGCCGACCAGACCTTTACTGTTATCACGCCCATGGCTACCCCCGTCCCCACCCCCATCCCCACCCCCGTCCCTTCTCTCTCCCAGTGGGGCTTGGTGGGAATGGCGGGGCTCTTCGCGGTGGTGATGCTGGTGGGCATGAGGCTTCAGGCGCGGGCATGGCGCAAGGTGAGGTAGCGTCACGGGCAAGAGGTTCGAGTATAATAGGCCCACACCAGAGCTCAATCCCAGAAATGTGGTATTTAGCGTGGATGAGAAGTTCGTCCCTCACACATCCCCTTGACAGCCATCCGAAGGCCCTTGTATCGTGAGGTGAATGACCCGCCGCGAGCCGTTGATCTGCGGAGGGAATGCCGGAGAAGCTGGACAGAACCAGGGCCCTTAGGTCTTACCCGGGCAGAGGTCATTTTGTAGGAGGTAGCGATGAGGCTTGGAGTGCTGAGAACCCTCGGGGGCCTGCTGGCGGCAGTGGCGGCGGTTGGGGTTCTGGGCGCCTGCGGCCCCAGCGAGCAGCCCGCCACCCCGGCTGCAACGGCCACCCCCACCAGACCCGCGCCCACCCCGACGCTTCCCCTAGCAGTTGCCACGGTGCCTGGCCCCGTCGTCGCTACGCCCACGCCGGTGCCCACCAGAGCACCCACGCCACCGCCGGGACCCAAGCGGGGCGGGACCATGAACATCACCTGGTCCAACGACCCCGACACCATCGGCGCTCTGCGCGCCATCTCCCAGAACTACGAGGTGATCCAGGCCCTCTACGACTACCTGATCTTCCAGAACCGGGACGGCCTGCTGGAGCCGCAGTTGGCCCAGTCCTGGAAGGCCAGCGAGGACGGAAAGAGCATCACGCTGTCTCTGGTGCCCGGGGTCAAGTTCCACGACGGCTCCGACTTCAATGCCCAGGCGGTGAAGAACGACCTTGAGCGCAAGAAGGACCCCAAGTGGAAGTCCGTCCACGCCAAGGAGCTGGAGTTCATCACCTCAATAGACGTGGTGGACAACCTCACGGTGCGTTTCAACTTCAAGGACCGGGACGTCACCTTCTTGCCCCGGGGACTGGCGTCGGGCCCGGGCATGCTCGAGTCCACCAAGGCCTACGAAGGCGTCACTCCTGAGACCTGGGCGGGGACCCTGGGGCGCAAGCCCGTGGCCGCCGGAAGCTTCAAGATCGTGGAGTGGCGGAGCGACGCCCATATCCTCATGGAGCGATGGGACAAGGGCTTCGGGCAAGCCAGGGGGCTTCCGTACCTGGACGCCATCAGGTTCCGCATCATCAATGACCCCACCGTCGCCCTGGCCAACTTCCGGAGCGGCGGAACGGACCTCTATCTGGACGCCGGCCGGACCCAGGCCATCCCCCTGTTGAAGGAGGCCGAGGGCGGCTTTACAACTTACTACCAGGGGTGGAACCCCGCCTACGGCTACCTCGCCTTGAACAGGCTCACGAAGCCCCTGGACGACGTCCGGGTCCGAAAAGCCATCTCCCACGCCATCGATCGCGAGGCCTTCGTGCAAAGCGTCCTCGGCGGAGATGGCGCCCCCCTCTACACCAACATTCCTCCCCATCTGGGCTGGCTCTACGACCCCAACTACAAGAAGTGGGACTACAACCTGGCCGAGGCCAAGCGGCTCATGGTGGAGGCTGGCTACCCCGATGGCTTCACCCTGGACCCGGTAATTTGGGGAGGGGGAGTCCAGCTCCAGCCCTACATCGAGGCCGTCGCCGACATGGTTGGCAAGATAGGCATCAAGTTCAAGCTCCAGCTCCTGACCTCCGCCCAAGCGAGCAACCTCTATCAGGTGGACTGGAAGGCAGCCGCCTATCTTTCGCAAAAGAGCTGCCCGGAGGACCCCGACCGGTGTTTCCGGGAGCATTTCCATTCCAAGTCCCCTCTGAACACGGGTGCCATCAAGCTCCCGGGGCTGGACGAGCTCATCGACCTGCAGAAGACCCAGTTCGCCGTGGAGGACAGGAAGAAATCGCTGCTCCAGGCCCGGGACATCATTGTGGACAACGTCTCCATGGTGTTCGTCTATGCCACGAAGGCGACCGACTTCTACCGGCCGTACGTCAAGGGCCTCAAGACGTATCCTCGGGGCAGGGGTCACCAGAACTACTTCGAGACGTGGTTGGACAAGTAGTCCCCCCTCCTCGCAGACACTGAGGGCCTTTTCCCGGGTGCCACGCGCATGGACAGGGGAGGGAAAGGGCCCTCTTTTCTTGAGAGTTGGCTGGCGCTGGACCAGGTAAGGAGCCCCTCAACAACTGGAGCGCCATGAAGAAGCTCATCGTGCGGCGCCTGGCGGTCTACGTGCCAACGGTGCTCCTGGTCACCTTCATCGTTTTTTCCCTGTCCAACCTCTCGAATCTGAACCCCGTAGCGGCGCTGCTGGGGGAACACGAGTACACCAAGGAACTGGCGGAAGCGTATCGCAAAGACCTGGGACTCGACCGACCGTTCCTGGTGCGTTATTTCCGCTGGCTGGGCAACATTGCGCAAGGGGACCTGGGCCGGTCCATCCGTACCGGGTCCTCCATGAGCGAGGAGCTTGTCCAGCGGTACCAGGTGACCCTGGAGCTTGCCCTGGGGAGCATCCTGGTGACCATGCTCATCGCCGTGCCCATCGGCATTTACTCTGCCCTTCGACCGCGCTCGGCAGGGGACTACCTCGGTACCGTCTTCGCCATCTCCGGGGTGGCGATGCCGAACTTCTTCATGGGCATCCTCCTCATCTACGCCTTCGCCGTAGTCCTGGGCTGGCTACCCTCCAACGGATACGTGGAGCCGTGGGACAACCCCGTGGAGAACCTGCGACTGATGGTCATGCCCATCCTGACCTTGGGCACGGCGGGAGCAGCTTCGGTGATGCGCCAGACCAGGTCCGCCATGCTGGAGGTGCTGCGGGAGGACTACGTGCGCACCGCCCATGCCAAGGGCCTGTCCGGGAGGATAGTGCTGGTCCGGCACGCCCTGAAGAACGGCCTCATCCCGGTGGTCACGGTGGTGGGTCTCCGCCTCGTGCAAATGCTGGAGGGCTCGGCCATTGTGGAAACGATCTTCAGCCTGCCCGGGATGGGGCAGTTTGCCGTGCACGGAGTGCAAAACATGGACGTGGTGGCCATCCAGACGTCCATCCTGGTGTTCGCCTCCATCATCATCGTGGTGAACCTGCTGGTGGACTTGCTGTACGGCTACCTGGACCCCCGGGTACGCTACACGTAGGGAGGCCCCTCTGACCACCGCCGCGGGAGAAGTCGCCCTCGCCCGGCCCCGCCACCTGGGACGATGGATGGGGCGCCACCCGTTTGTGGGAAGGCTGCTGGGCAACAAGGCCTACCTCCTGTCGGCGCTCGTGGTGCTCATCGCCGTTGCCGCAGCTTTCACCTCCCCGTTTTCCCCCTACGAACCCAACGCCAACGACCTGCTGCACGACCACGAAGGGCCCTCCAGGCTCCACTGGCTGGGAACGGACTACTTGGGAAGAGACATCTTGAGCCGCCTCATGCATGGAGCCAGGGTCTCCCTTCAGGTGGGCGTGCTGGCCGTGGCCGCTTCCTACGCCATCGGTATTGCCCTGGGCCTCCTGGCCGGCATCCGGGGCGGTCTCGTGGACGAACTGACCATGCGGTTGATGGACGCAGTGTTCGTCATCCCTGGTCTCCTCCTTGCGTTGGCCATTGCTGCGGCGCTGGGGCCCAGCATTGTCAACGTGATGATCGCCATCTCGGTCACGTTCATCGCGGGCCCGGCCCGCCTCATGCGGGGGCAGGTGCTGGCCGTCCGGGAGTTCGAATACGTCCTGGCGGCGCGGTCTTTCGGCGCCTCGGCCCTCAGGATTGCCCTGCGCCACGTCCTCCCCAACACCCTGGCCGCCCTCATCGTCTCCGGCACCCTGGATGTCGCCCGGGCCATCCTCATCGAGGCCAGCCTGAGCTTCCTTGGCGCGGGCATCCGGCCCCCCGCCGCAAGCTGGGGCAACATGCTGCAACAAGGCTACACCTATATGGAACTCAATCTCATCGAGCCGTTTGCGCCCGGCATAGCAATCTTCCTGATCGTCCTGGCCATCAACCTGTTGGGCGACGCCCTCCGGGAGGCGTGGGACCCACGCCTGCGGGGCACCCGCTGACCGGCGCTGCTCGTCTTGACAGCGTTCCGGCATGGGGCTTATATTCCGTGGCGCCGCAGACGCACGGGCAGGCCATCCGGGGCTTGCACCTACCGTGAGGGCATCCCCCGCAGGCGGCGCATTGCTCTGAGGGAGTTTGAAGAGAGGGGAGGAACATCGTGGCCTACGAGAGTACGAAGCGGAACATCACCATGGCCCTGGCAGGCGACTGCCTTATCCACCGGGACTTATCGGCCCACCAGGAGGAGCCGTTCCTGGAGATGGTACGGCTCATGCGGGAGGCGGACATCACGTACGCCAACCTGGAAGGCGTGGCCCACGAGTACGAGAACCCTCCAGGCTACCACTCCCCCAGCTACTACACCGCGTTTCCTCCCCGGTGCTTGCAGGACCTGAAATGGATGGGGGTCAAGGTGGTCTCCACGGCCAACAACCACTCCATGGACTTCGGCGAGGGGGGACTGGTCACGACCTTGAAGCACCTGGATTCCGCGGGACTGGGCCACGCCGGCACGGGGCGGAACCTGTGGGAGGCCCGGGCCCCCGGCTACGTCCAGGTGGCGGCGGGGCGAGTGGCCCTCATCTCCGCCACCGCTGCCTTTGACCCCCACTACCGGGCCGGCGAGCAGACACCCCAGGTGCGGGGAAGGCCGGGAGCCTCCTGCCTGGGCGTCGTCCGGGACTACGTGGTGGACCGGGAGACCATCCAGTTCATGAAGAAGCTGGGAGAACGCCTGGGAGACGATGCGCGCAAGGAGCGGCTGCGCCAGCAGAACATCTTCCCCCTTCCCAAGGACACGGAGAGCCTGTACCACTTCTTTGGCTCTCGGTTTGCCCTGGGCAACTCCTTCACGGTGCGCACCTCCTGCAACCAGCGGGACAAGGAGGCCATCCTCAAGCGGGTGCGGGACGCCGCGCGCATGGCCGACTGGGTGATAGTAGCCTTGCACTGCCACGAGTACGAGATGGAGCCGGAGGTCCCGCCCAACTTCGTTAAGGAGTTCGCCAAGGCGTGTATCGACGCTGGGGCCCACTGCTTCGCCGGCCACGGTCCCCACATGCTCCAGGGCATTGAGGTCTACAAGGGGCGGCCCATCTTCTACAGCCTGGGCAACTTCATCTTCATGCTGGAGACCATCGAGCGCCATCCCCCGGACCTGTACGACAGGTACGGGCTCGGCATGGACGCCCTCCCCAGCGACATGACGGCGGCGCGCATCGGGGACAACGATACGTTCGGCTTCCCCGCCAGCGCCAGGTACTGGAGGAGCGCCCTGCCCGTCTGCGAGTGGCAGGAAGGGGAGTTGCAGCAGGTGCGCCTGCACCCGCTGGACCTGGGCTTCCAGCAGCCCTGGCCCGCCCGCGGCAGGCCCATGCTGGCCTCCGGGGAGCTCGGCCAGGAGATCCTGGAGGGATTGCAGAAGGCCTCGGAGCCCTTCGGCACCCACATCCGCATCGCCGACGGCGTGGGCGTCATCGCTCCCGACACCCAACCCCGGCGGCCAAGGCCGCGGCGGGGATAGGATAGCTTTACGTTCCAGGTGATGGGTGATAGAATCCGCCCATCCTGCTACGGAGGTCTTCCATGCCCAAGTCCTTCCAGAAAAAGCACATATCCAGCGAGGCCGCTCAGCAGATGCTTGCCGCAGCCAGAAAAAAGGCCCATGAGATGGGCGTGCCCATGTCCATCGCCGTGTGCGACTCCGATGGGACGCTCAAGGCCTTTGAGCGCATGGACGGCGCGGCCCTCCTCTCCGTGCGGGTGGCCCAGCAGAAGGCATGGACCGCCATCTCCTTTGGCATGCCCACCCACAAGTGGTTCGACTTCATCAAGGATGACCCCCCGCTGCTGCACGGCATCGTCCACCAGGAGAACCTCGTCGTTTTCGGCGGCGGCTACCCCATCAAGGATGGAGACGACCTCATCGGGGGCATCGGTGTCAGCGGAGGCCACTACACCCACGACCAGAAGGTAGCGGAAGCGGGCCTCGCGGGCATCGGAGCACCAGCGTAGCAGGGTGGCGGGCCTGGGCTATTCATTGGGGAGCGTAGCATGAAGTTCGGGATCGTGCTCTATCCCCATTTCCCCGCGGAGATGACCGCCACGAAGGCGCTGGAGTACGCCCTGCGCCAGGTGCGGGCGGCCCGGGAGGGAGGGTTCGACGGCGTCTTCGCCTCCCAGCACTTCGCCATGGGGGCCACGGAGCAGATGTTCCAGCCCATTCCCCTCCTGGCCCGCGTGGCGGCCGAAGCCCAGGGCATGACCCTGGGCACGTCCGTCTTCCTCCTCAGCCTGCACCAGCCCCTGGAGGCCGCGGAGCTGACGGCCACGCTGGACATCATCTCCGGCGGGAGGTTCCGGTTCGGCGTGGGGATGGGTTACCGCGACGTGGAGTTCGCCAGCTTGGGCATCCCCAAGAACACCCGCAGCGGCCGGCTGGAGGAAGCGGTGGCGGTGGTCCGGCGCCTTTGGGCAGAAGACAACGTGACCTGGAAAGGCAAGTACTTCCAGCTCCAGAACGTGACCATCAGCCCCAAGCCAGTCCAGCGACCGGGGCCGCCCATCTGGGTCGGAGCCGACACCCTCCCAGGGGTGGCCCGGGCAGCCCGCATTGGCGATGCCTGGCTCACCAGCCCCAGGCATTCCAGGACGTTCATCCGGGAGGCCGTGAAGGTCTACCGAGAGCAGCGCCAGGCCCTGGGCCTGCCGGTGAATCCGCCCATCTTCTTCCGAGAGATGTACGTGGCCAGCAGTCGGAAGGATGCGGAGCAGGAGATCCGAGACTCCTTCGAGCGGCTGTACCACGCCTACCACCGGCACGGCCAGCCCGGGGAGCGCTACGACCTGAACTTCGAAGAGTTGAAGGAGCAGAGGATCGTCGTCGGAGACCCCCGGGAGGTCACCCAAGAGGTCCGTCGCTACCAGGAGGAGTTCGGGGCCGACTACATGTTCTTCCGGCTCTACTACCTAGGCATGGACCCAGAGAAGAGCGTGGAGTGCATCCGGCTCTTCGGCCGGGAGGTCATCCCCGCCTTCGCCGGCGTGGCCCGCAAGGCGTAGCCAGCCCTCTTTCCCCACTTCTTGCGGGAAACGCGCTTGAGGAGGACTGTCGCCCCCGGCGGTCCGGGGCCCTACGTGCCGTCGGTAGCCCGGCCAGCGTTGCCCTCGGGAAGGCGCCCGACGGCCGACTCCCGGCCAGCGTCCCGGAAGAGCGCGGAATAGGCAAGGGGGTACCGGTGGCGGCCCAGGAAGGCCACCACCTCCTCCTCCACCGCCGCCGCCAGGACTCTCCGCGCCCCATCCAGCACCTTGTCGTCGAGGGCCGCCGCGCGCGCCTTCTCTGCCTCCGCCAGCAGCAGCTCCTCTATGGGGTACTTGCTCAGCGGGCGGGCCTCCCCCTTGGTGGTGGCGACGCAGCAGCCGGCGAAGAGGTGTTGTGTCGTCGGCGCACCGTGCCCGATGTGGACGTTGAAGGCCTGGTTCGGCTGGAGCTCGTCAAAGGGAGGCTCCGGGTCGGGCCCGTTCAGCCCCGCTCCGTGGGCGATGGGATGGAAACTCTCGGCCAGGTCGCCCAGCTTCCAGCGGACCGCCCTGATGATGTCGTCGCCGGCGTGCAGGGCCTCGTGGTAGCTGTTACCCGGGCGCAGCTTGTCCACGATCTTGTGCCAGACCTCAGCCCCGTACTGGGCCAGCTCGTGGAGCACCGGGCTTGCCTTGCCCAGCACGACGGTCTGGGAGCCCTGGGCCTGGTAGCCGGCCCATTTGGGGCCGATCTCGCTACACAGCACATCCCCCGGTTGGAGCACGCGGTTGGAGGGGCTCGGGTCCCCCATGAGCGGTCCCCCTGGCATGGAGCCGGAGTTCAGCACCAGGAATGTCGGAGGTTCCGCGCCCGCAGCCTCCACCGCGTAGATCATGCCGGCGTACAGTTCGCGTTCGGTCACCCCGGGACGGGCGAGGCTCAGCTTCGCCTCGAAGGCGATGTCGGACAGTCTGGCCGAGTTCGCCAGGCAGGCGACCTCCTCGTCGCTCTTGACGGCCCGCAGGGTGAAGAACATGTCGGTCATGTCCACCATCTTCACGTGGGGCAGCTTCTTGTGGATGGCCTCGCGGAGGTTCCAGGGCAGGCCGATGGTCTCGCCGCCCAGGAACGTCAGCCCCGCGAGTCCCAGGCTCCCCTGCAGCAGGTTCAGGTCCCCCAGACGCTCGGCGAGGATCTCCGGCAGCTTCCTGGTTGACTGCCCCCGGATGTCACTGAACCAGCACTGGGCCAGGTTGCTCCTCTTGATGGACATCTGGGTGACCAGCGTGCCCTCTCCCTGAAGCGGGAAAATGGCGTAGCTCAGGGTGGAGAGGTTGTCGGCGTAGTTGGCCACGTACCGGAGATTGGCGTGCATCTCGTTCCAGCGGCCCGAGCTGCCCATCACCAGCAGGCAGTCTACCCCTCTCTGGACCATCTCGTCCCGGACCCTCTTCCATCGGCGGTCCCGTTCCGCCTTGGACACCTGGATGAAGTTCTCTGGAATGACCTGCGTTGTTGACATCTCGCTTCCTCCCCTCGGTTCGAGAGGCCCCAGTATAGGCCCCAGAACGAATAGCGTCAAATTAGCGCTTGACGCCGCAGGCCCCGCCGGCTGCGGGCGCTATTCCCGGGATACCTCCGCCAGCACCTTGAGGGTGCGCTCCAGGGAGGCCGCCCTGTCCCTGCCCACCAGGATAGGCGACGCGATCACCTCCGAGGCACCCAGGCGGAAGAGCCCTCGCAGGCGCTCCTTCACCTGGCGCTCGTCCCCCCACACGACCACTTCGTCCAGGATACGATCGCTCCAGTCCTTCAGCTCCAGGGCCTCGGGAAAGCCCGCATCGGCGAACATCCGCGCGTAGAACGGCATGCGGGGATAGTTGCTGACCTGCTCCCGTGTGGCTGCCCGCACCTCCTCGACCCTGTCGTGGAGGCAGACGGGTGCCTGGGCAATCAGAGGCGGGACGGGGCGGCCAGCCGCCTCTGCCGCTTCCCGCATGGCGGGGAGGGCCACGGTGGCCAGGTAGGCCCTGGGACAGACCCACGGGATGGCGCCGTCAGCCTCGGCGCCGCACAGTTCAAAGGACCGCCTCTGAAGGGCCGACATCATCACGGGGACATCCAGGGGCCTCTCGATGGAGTCGTCGGCCCGATAGTACTTGCCTTCGAACTTCACGGAGCCCTGCTGGAGCAGCGCCTTGAGGATCCGAAGGTACTCCCGCAGGTGGCCCAGGGGCGCCTGAAACTCCACCCCGTAGGCCTTCTCCATGCTGAACCGGTGCCCGGGGCCAACCCCCAGCCGCAGCCGCCCGGGCGCAAGCCCCGCGACCACCTGCGCCTGCTGGGCCACCGTTACCGGATGCCGGGACCAGGTGGGGACGACGGCCGTGCCCAGGAGAATGCGCTTCGTCCGTACCGCCGCCGCGGCCAGGATGGTGAGGGCATCGGGGCTCGCCCGGCCACCTCCCCCCGTGGTGAGCCAGACAGCCGGCACCCCAAGCGCTTCCGCCTGCTGGATGCCCTCCAGGGCCTCGGCGATCCCCCATTTGGTGATGCCGAGCCCGACCCGTCTTGGACTCATGAGTCCTCCTGTTCAGCCCTCGTTGAGGAAGTCCAGCACCGCCCTGGCGAACTCCTTGGGGCGCGTGTAGGGCATTCTCGTTGTGCCGCCGGGCAAGATGAGGGTCCGGCTATTCTTGACCAGCCGAGCCGCCCATTCCACCGGCCCCCTCATGGAGTCGAGCTCCCCCGCCATCACCAGGGTCGGGGCCCGAATGATGGGAAGGCGGCTGGTCATGTCGTAGGTGAAGTCGGCCCTGTCCCCCTCGTACCACCTCGGCCCTGCCTTGAGACGCCACACGGCCTCCTCGTGCTTGGCGGCCAGGTCCCACTCATGGTGCGCCATGGCGTTCCAGATGGCCTGGAGGTGGCTCCCATCCTCCTGGAGGACCAGCGGCTGGAACCGCTGGAGCCATCGCTCCCGCTCCTCGGCATCGAAGCAGGGAGCGCCAGAGAGGATGAGCTTCTCCAACCGCCGGGGTGCCATGGCCGCCAGCTCGCAGGCGATGCAGGCCCCCGTGTGATGCCCCAGCACACTGGCGGACCGCATCTGCAAGGCATCCAGGAACTCCACCACGATGCCAGCGTACTCCGCGATGCTGAACGGGTGCGGCGGTGGGTCCGACAGGCCGTAGCCCGGGGTATCAAGGGCCAGGACCAAGAAGTGGGAGGCGAGCTCGCGCATCAGCGGCTCGAAGAAATGGGAAGAGCTGGGGGAGATGTGGAGCATGAGGAGGGTCTTCCCCTTCCCCGCGAACCGGTAGTGGAGCTGGCCAAGAGAGCAGTCCACGTAGCCTTTCCTGATCTCCATCCTGCCTTCTCCTCCCCGGGGCGGCACCCGGCGGGCCTGGGCGAGTCCCCTCGTTGCTGGTTCCCTAGAGGCTGTTCGGAAATTCGTCTCGGGGGAGTCCAGAGGGGCGAAGCCCCTTTGACGGGGGTCTGGGGG
>JACQOS010000191.1 GCA_016202425.1 Chloroflexota bacterium | reverse complement strand
GCCGAAGGGGTGTCCCCCAGATACAACTTCTTCCCCCTTCCTGGCCAGGAAGGGGGAGAGGTCCGATGATGCTCCGCTCATCGAGACTCTCGACACAGTCGGAGGGGATGGTCGAAAGGGTTTCATAGGAGCGGGGGAGGCTCCACATCACCCGCTCCTTTCTTTTGTTCAGGCTTCCGTTCTCTCTACAACGCCCTGCACAGGGCGACTAGCTCCTCGCCCTGGACCTAACGGGTTCCTCATAGCGTAGGGCGGCAATCCCCATGGCGGCCAGCCAGATCACGTACAGGACTGTCCCGATAAGCTCAGCGAGAGACGCAAGCTCTTTCACCGCCGACACCGACTCCAGAGCGCCAGGATATCCAGCGAGCACGGAGCCTATCAATCCTAGCCATGCCGCCCATGCGGGCACGGCCCGCACTCTCAGGCTAACGTAGGCAAGTATGGTTGCCCCAATGCCCCAGAAGAAGAAGTGCGACAGGGTGTGCACCAGCCCACCAGAGGTCCACAGGGTTGCGCCCATCGCCTCCAGAGCAGGCCGGGCTGCCTCACCAGCGACAGCATAGGCCGGAGCCAGCTCATAGGCTATGCCTAGCGAACCCATCAGAAACATGGTGGCAAAGAGGAACCCTACAATCGAGGCGACCAGGGCCACCGAAACCAGGGCCACTTTTTCGTGGAGCAGTTGGTAGATCGCAGGCAGAGCGCCCAGGTTCAGAATGGCGGCGATGGCAAACACCCACAGCGCAATGATCAGGTTCGTCCGATGGGCGCTCAGGAACGACAAGAGGACCCCCATGTCGTCTGGACCAGGGGGCTCACCGGCGGGCAGGAAGACCGCGAACCCCACAACGTAGGCAACGACCGCAAGGATGGCCCCCAGACCGCACTCTTTCACCAACTCTTTAGACATTTTCGACCTCCTTCTCTGAGTTCAGGCTGCGTCAAGGTCCTGATCATCACCGCACTGTTACGGCTGATGGATGGGCGTTCCCGACTCCACAATCTCCTTGATCTTAGCCATCTCCGCGGCAGACTCCTTCTTTATCTCTGGCCCAAAGAGCGGTTCAGCGAGTCGCCAGAGCCCCCGCAACTGGCCAGCGCCAAAAACATTCAGACGAGTGCCTTTGCCACTGCCTTCAAAGGAGAATTGGCCTGCGTAGGCAATGGGCCGAGAGGTCGCCCGGAAGCACATCTTCCTGTCCGGCTCATACTGGGTGATCTCGCAGGTGGTGCGCACCTTCCAGCCCATGATCTTCACCACCTCGTCAAAGGTGGTGCCTAGCCCAGTAGGGCCTGGGGATGTGATGGTGGACTGCACTACCCCGGTCTGCCACTTGGGGAAGTTCCTCGGATCGGCGAGAAACTCGAACACCTCGTGCACCGGCCTGTTGATGTCGATGCTGTGCTCAAACTGGATCATGGAGTCCCTCCTCTTTAGCGATGATATGATGATGCCATCCCCTTGGCTCCCGCACATGGGACGTTCGTCCTATTTTGAAAATGGGAAGGCCGGCTCTCGGCCGGCCAACCACGAGGGACGCCCTGGTGAATCCTAGCTACCCAAGCAGCCCGTTCTCCACTGCAAACAGCACGGCCCCAGCCCGGCTGGATACCCCGATCTTGCTATAAACGCTTTCCAGGTGATGGCGGACGGTATGCTCACTCACAACGAGCTGCTGTGCCACCTCACGCCTGCTCAATCCCTGTGACACGAGACGTAGGACGTCCACTTCCCGCTCCGTCAGGTCCTTAGGCCATTCCTGTCCACCGGACCCCTTGGGGTTCATGCTGTGTACTTCAGTGGCTAGAGCCTCGAAGCAGGCTTGATCAAAACGTGTCCCTACCTGCTGCTGCACGAGGCTCAGCGCTCCCTCGGTTCCTACCCCACGACGCCCTGGCCCGCCGTGAATCAACTCAACATAAGCATCTGCAACGGCGACAACACGGGCTGCCGGCGGTATGCTGTCTTGGGAAAGCCCCCGATGGTATCCCTGTCCGTTGAGCCACTCGTGGTGCATACAGGCAACTGCTGCCACAGGCTGGAGAGCGGGCACGCGGGAGAGGATGAGCTGCGTGTAGTACGGGTGGAGCTTTAGCTGTTCCTGCTCCAATTCCGAGAGGGGCCCTGGTTTGTCCAAGAGGAAGCTGGGCATGGCTACGAGGCCGAGGTCGTGCGCCAACGCGGCCCGCTTGGCCAGGGTGACTTCCGCTGGGCCAATTTGCATACGCCTCGCCACGGCCTCGGCAAGCCGTGCGGTTTCCCGGGAATGGCCAGCCGTGTACGCCGACTTGAAATCGGTGAAGTCGGCAAAGGCGGTCAGTACGTCGTCCAGGTCCCCCTCCTCCACGTATCGGTAGGAGGTCCCTGGCTCCATAGCCATGACCCGGTCCCACGGGTCTTCTTGGCCCATCCCATTCCAAAAGTCTTCTCTCTTCGCTACCGCTAGGAAGGCATCCACGACTTCAGGGTCAAAGTACCGTTCCCGAAAGCGTACAGCGGTGGCTTCTGCCTCACGTTTCCCCTCTGCCGTGAAGAAGACCTCGAGGACCATGGAGGCATTGACGATGCGTGTAGCGAGAGGGATCGACTCGCCCTTCAGTCGGTGGGGCCCCTTGCCGTTCCACAACTCACAGATATGGAATAGGCTCTCCTGAGTCCCAGCGGGCAGCCCCAGGCGCTTGGCCACCTGCGCGCCCACATCGGAGCAGCCTCTGTCGAAGTCGGCCATGGTCCGCTCCGCTTGGAGCAGGGCCTGGACAAACCGCTGGGTCCTTGTAGGGAAGGAGGCTTCCGGTGAGACGTGTCTGCCTATCCATCTGAGTATCTGGAGCATGTTACCAGGGTCGCAGAGGTACATGTCCCGCATAGCAGCCAGCTCATCACCGGCTAACATAGCGGCAAACTGGGGGGCCCCTGCCGTGCAGCCCGCGTGAACCAGCAAGGCAGCGTAATACGCCTCTGCCTTATTCTCCGCAGAGAGCTCCAGTTCCTGCGCGATGTGGCAGGACAGGTAACACGTGCGGAGGCTGTGGCCCAGGGGCTGCCCTCTGCCGAGGTCGCCGGCCATGCTAAACGCGCCGGCGACCTCGGCCAGCCTGGTCTGATTGCCCGAAACGGCCTTGGCCATTACCTTACGCGATCTTCTTGAAGCAGTTGCTACGAACCTGTCTCAAAACTCCTTCTGGGGGAGTCCATCCCGACGGGTCGGGATGGCAGGGACCTGGGGGTGTCCCCTACTGGGCACTGCCCAGACCCACGACTCGCTACCGTCGCCTGTCGTAGGTACGTTGCAACGCTGGCACATGGGGGTGCAGGGCGAGCCCTGCTCCCCCCTCTCCCGCTCGAAGAGTCTTCGACCTGAGGCGGGAGAGGGGGCCAGGGGGTGAGGGTTTTGAGATGAGTTCCACAGATTATCGGGTATCAGGCGTCAGGGTTCAATGGGCTATGGTATACTCGCGGGGCTATGAGAGGGCAATGGAGACTGGGAGGCATCAGACATGGCTGACCTGTTCGAAGTCGAGGCGATTCGAGGCAAGTTCGAGTCCTTGATCAGTCAAATGCGGTTCGTGCTGTTCCGGTCAGCCTACTCCTCGCTGATGCGGGAGTCGCGGGACTGCAGCTTCGCCATCTTGTCTCCGGAGGGCGAGTCTCCCTTCCCAGCCCCCCGCTGCTTCACTACGACGGGGCGCCGCGTCCGCTCCGTGTTTCCCCTGGAAGAGATCCGCGATGGCGACATGTTCATCGGCAACAACCCCTATCAGATGGGGATGCAGCATCTGCCCGACATCCTGGTGATGTCGCCGGTCTTCTACGAAGGGCAACTGGTGGCCTTCAGCGCCTCGATGGCCCACAAGATGGATATTGGCGGCGCTGTTCCCGGGAGCATCTATAGTGGCGCCTCCGAGATGTTCCAGGAGGGCCTGGTGCTGCCCTTGATGAAGTACTACGACAGAGGCAGGCTGATTACCCAGATCGACGAGATGATCCGGTTCAACGTGAGGAACCCGGACGTTGTGCTGGGCGACCTGGGGGCCCAGGTAGGCGCCACCCTTCGCGCGGTGGCTGAGACCAAGGCCATCGTGGCCAAGTACGGTGCCGAAACGGTGCTGGGCGCCTTTGAGGAGCTGCTGGCGATCCCCCAGCGGCGCGCCAGCAAGATCATTGAGACGTGGCCGGGCAAGGTGGCCGAGGCCGAGGCCTGGCTGGACCCGCCTCCAAACCACGATAAGCCGGTCCGGCTCCACGTGCGGGTGACCCGACAGGAGGGGCACCTGACCTTCGACTTCAGCGGTTCGGACCCCCAGGTCCGCAGCACGGTCAACGTGGTGACTCCCTACGTGCTCGGGACGCTGCTGGAGTGCTTGTCAGGGATGGTTGACCCCATCATCCCTGACAACGCCGGGCTCGCCCGCGCCTGCACGGTGACAGCAAAGGAGGGCACGGTCATGAGTCCAGTCCCTCCAGCACCTACCGGGAATACCACCATGGTCAACCCCAGGCTCGCGGAACTGATTGTGAGTGCCCTGGCTACTCTCAAGGGCCAGGGCCCGGTGGCGGAGCGTGGCGGCCACGGTACCACGGCCTTTGGCTGGCGCACAGGCCTGGTGACGGGGAGGACCTACGTTCAGTACGAGATCCAGAACGGTGCCGGCGTTGGCGCCTCCTCCCTGGAAGATGGTTTCTCCTCGTGCAACCCCCACAGCTACGCCATTGACCGCCAGACCCTGGACACCCGCGGCACCCTGGACGCTCCCATTGAGATCCTGGAGTCCGGGTACCCGGTCTTGGTCAAGAGGTTCGAGCTGATCCCCGATAGCGGTGGCCCCGGCAAGTTCCGGGGAGGTGCTGCCCGGCGCAAAGTGTATGAGGCCAAGGCGTCCGCCACATTCAACGTGAGGCATTCCGCCGGGTTTGTCCTTCCACCCCAGGGGGTGGCGGGAGGCAAGCCAGGCCGGAAAGGGCGTGTGGTCATCAACGAAGGCAAGCCCGACGAATTCGAACTCGAAAGCTGGTGGCATGAATCGGTGAGGCCCGGGGATACCGTCGCCTTTGAGGCTGCGGGAGGTGGCGGCGCCGGCGATCCCTTCCATCGGGACCCGCAGCGAGTCCTGAGCGACGTGCTGGACGGGCTGGTCAGCGTGGAGGGCGCCCTCGGTGACTACGGCGTCGCGTTGGCGAATACGAATGGCAGACTTTCCGTGGACGGGAACGAGACCAAGAGGTTGCGCTCAAGTCCGAGACCACGTCTCACCCAAGCTCCGCGGTAGGCGAGGCCCGGCCACCGCGGAGCCAACGGGGACCACTTGTGGGATCGGTGGGGGAGTCCAGAGGGGGCACCCTCAAGCTCGCCAATACCCGCAAAGCTCAACAGGGTCAGCTCCCAAAGCTAGCTGGAATGCCCCGCTTAACCAACCACAAGCTCAGTGATACTTGTGGCTGTCATTCTGAGCTGAAACCCTGAGTGGAACGAAGGGGAAGCGAAGAATCTGGGCACGGCAGCGGGGATTGGACGGCTTAAGGGGGGGATAAGCTCGGCAATACCTGCAATATGCTAGAATCACCCTTGCTTTCATAATCGCAGCAGTGCCGAGGCCGCAGATGCAGACTCCAGTGATCGGACGGTGGGTCAATCCCCAGATGGTTGTTTGGGCTCGTAAACAGGTAGGTCTGAATCCACAGCAAGCCTCTGAACATGTAGCCCAGAAGGTTAAGAAGGCTAAGGGAGTTGCAAGAACGGCGTTTTCTGCAGAAGACCTTCTTGCTTGGGAGACGGGCGCGAAGGACCCTCACATTGAACACTTGGAGTTGTTAGCAGAGATATACGAGTGTCCAGCCGGCTACTTCTTTCTAGACACTCCTCCTCAGCAAACGACGCCGAGGTTGGACTTCCGTGGGCTCGCTCCCAATAAAGCCGAGAGGCTTACATACGAGACCTATCAAAGCCTCAGGCGGTTCCAACGCCTAGCCGAATATGCCGAGAGGCTAGCTCGTGAGCTTGAGCTAGCGTTTCCGGTTCAGATTGCGCCAGCATCTGTCGCCACCGACGTTCAGGCTGTTGTACGTCGCTCCTTAGAGAGCTTGGAGGTTACCCAACAGCTACGAGCCTCGTGGACCACAGATGCGAAGGCCTTTGAGTCGTGGCGTCTTGCCATTGAGCGCCAGGGTATCTTGGTTTTTTCCTTGAAACTCGATCCTCGTGATGTCCGAGGTGCCTCTGTCGCACCGGGGACGGGACCGCCTGCAATCCTGGTTAATCACGCCGACGTGGAAGCGGCGACCGGACGCACCTTTACTCTTGTCCACGAGTATGCTCACTTGGTGGTCAAACATTCAGGGTTGGTATGTGATTTCCGTGGACAACGAGAGAGTAGTGACATTGAGACCTTTTGCAACCGCTTTGCTGCAGAAGCGATCGTACCTAGGGGAAGGTTTCGCTCTCTTCTTCGCGACAAGAACCTTGATCGATACCGCGAGTCGTGGAGCGATGCTTTGCTGGATAAGCTTCGCGAACCATTTAGAGCGAGCCGAGATGTGGTGACCATCCTATTGCAAGACCTTGAGTTGGCCCCACCTGAATTCTACCGACGAAGGCGAGAAGTATGGGAAAAACGTCGCCCATTTGGTCGGGGCGGCCGTGGTGGCGGCCAAAGCCTTGCGAGCCGTCGCTTGCGCGAGCTAGGCTCTGCCTTCTCCAAGCTCCTTGTTAAGGCGGAACGTAGTGGGATTATCTCAAGGTTAGATGTGGCTGATTTGTTAGATACCAACATACAACAAGCCGACACGTTCATGGCCCTGAGTCAAGGCGTGTGACAGCGAGGGCGATGACACAACCCCTTATTCCTCCTGAAGTCTTTTGCTGCGACCTCGACGCCCTTATTCAGTTGCACGCTGCACAGAAGGTTCGACAACTTCGAAGGCTGGCCCAAGAGCGACGCCTTAAAATTCCCGAGGGAATTCTCCGCGAGGCAAGGAGCAAGCATCCGGTGATATTCCGATACTTGAAGCAATTGGACACTAAATACAGCATCGTTGCTGTGCTAGATAAGGATCAACGTGCACGGAACCTGTTGCCTGAGATGGAAAGGAAGTATGGGCAGCCATTCCACGTAGGGGGAGTGACGTACGCTGGATTTTGGGTTACTAGCGGAAGAGGTCGTAAAACGGCTGATGGTCAGCTAGTGGCATTCGCACGCGCCAACGAATGGGTAGTAATATCTAATGATGTGAATGTTCACGGCGCCTGCCTTCTTGAGAATGTTGAGTGCCGACGTTGGGAACACATCGCCAGATGACGAAGCCGTGTTACTTCCGTGCTACCTGGAATGCCCCGCTCAACCAACCCTAAGCGGGGTAACCAGCTCCCCGCTCACCCTGGGCTTGCCGAGGGGCGAGCGGAACGATGATGTCCCCAGGGCCGAATAGCCGCTAGAGCGCCCGGAGAGGACCCGTTTCCAGGATCACCACGGGATAGCCCTCGAGGTCCGCGGGGATTCTTCTCCTCAGGGCCACGGTCTTCTTGGCGACCAGCACCTGAATACACGGGGCCCCGCTTCGCTTCCCCACGGCCGTCCCCACGACGCCCGGGAGCGCCAGCAGCCCGTCTGCGTGCTCCTTGAGCACGGCGTCAACCGGCCTCTTCATGGCACTCCATCCGCAAGCAGAAACAGGGGCAGGGAAGAGCGGCTTGCCCTTCCCTGCCTCGGGGCACCTGGCCCGGTGCCCACCAACTCCTGGGTGCTCCTACGCCCCGTCGATGGCTATGCCGAGAGCGCTGAGCACCCGGTCGATCTCGTTGGCGATGGCGTAGCCGTTGGAGGAGGCGGCGAAAGCCAGACCCACGGAGGTCTTGTCGGAAATGGAGCCCTGCGCCGTGGAGGTCACGACGAGGGAACCCGAGTCGCCCGACCGAAGGAACGGCTTGTTGCCCAGGATCACGATCTGGTGGACGAACCGGGCGACGCCGCTCCCGTAGCCGACCTTCACGGTGGCATCCACGCCCACGACCTGGCCCTTGGTCAGTCCCGAGGTCCGGCCGTATTTCTGCACCTTGAGCCCCACGTACGGGGCCGCTGTGGCCGACCTGGGGGTCCCGTAGCCGTCGTCAGGCGTCGAGTTCAGCAGCGTCCGACTGGTCGGCTCGGCTATAGCCGCATCCACCTCGTTGTTGGCGGTGTCGCTGAACACGATGTCCACGTAGTCCGTCAGGGCGCCAAGCTCGTTCTCCGTTTTCTTCACACACCCGCTATCGTACAGGCCGGGCTGGTAGACCTTGGTGACACCTCGCACTCCATCGTTCTCCTCGGCATACACATGGTTGTTGCTGAGCGCGTAGCCCGTGGCCCCCTTCAACACGCGGGCGCCGATGGTCCCCGCCGAGCAAGAGAGCTCGTTCCCCGTGGAGACACCGATGGGCACCGGGTCGAACCTCGCCTTCCGGTTGACCTTCGCTCCCGCGGCACGGGCCGCCGCGGCCCCCGGAGGAGCGCTGTTCAGGGCCGAGAAAGCCCCGGTCACATGGACCGCTACCGGGACCCCATCCAGGCTGGCCGGGATACCACCGACCCCAGCCCTGCTGGTGAAGACCAGCACCGCTGGCTCCCCGGCCTCCGTATATCCCACCGCCGTGCCCGCCACATCCGGGTTGGCCAGCAGACCATCCGTGTGGCGCTGCTGCGCCGCCCGCGCGCGTTCCAGGTCACCCGACCCCCCGTTCCCCGCGGCCGCTCCCAGGAGCAGCAAGGACGAGGCCGCTATTGCCAGCAAGCTCAACAGCAGGACCCATCGGTGGTTTCTCATGACAAGACCCCCCTTATCGAATTGAGTAACTTCCGGCCCTCAGGGAGAAAACGGCGCGAGCGCCACGGCATCCTGGGCCCCGTTGGCCGTGTCGGCTCCCGCAGAGGCCTGGTAGGCAACCGCAACCGTCCGGGTAGGAGGCGGTCCCGCCAGGGCGGGGGCCACCAGGCCCAGGGTAAGCAGCGCCGCTACGGCGATGCCTACCAGAAACTTGCGACCCTTGTGCAACACACCCCACCTCCTGCTTCCGGCCACCCTGGGGCCCCTGTTCGATGTCCGCCCAGAGGCTTCCTGCCATCCATGATAGGCACAGGGGTGCCTGCGCTGTCAAGCCCCCAACCTCCCCATTTCCTTCCCTGGCAAGGCTTCTCTTGAACTGCCTAGCGGCCCTGTGGTACTGTCCCTGCCAGGGGGCGCGCCCATGAAGAAGCGGGACCTGCTGAGCATCGCCGACCTCTCTTCCCAGGAGATCGGCGAGGTGCTCCGCCGCTCGGCCGAGGGCAAGCGGGGCAACGCCAGGCAAGGCCTGGCGGGAAAGACCGTCGCCCTCCTCTTCGAGAAGCCCTCTCTGAGGACCCGCGTGAGCTTCGAGGTGGCCGTCGGGCACCTGGGAGGACACGCCGTCTATCTGGGCCGCGAGGAGGTGGGGCTGGGCACCCGAGAGCCTGTGGCGGACGTGGCGCGGGTGCTGAGCCGCTACGTCTCTGCCATCGTGGCCCGGGTCTACGCCCACAAGACCCTGGAAGACCTGGCGGCGCATGCTGCTGTGCCCGTCATCAACGCGCTTTCCGACCGGGAGCACCCCTGCCAGGCCCTGGCGGACCTCTTGACCGTCCAGGAGCGCCTGGGGCGGTTGGAAGGGGTGAACATCGCTTTCATCGGCGACGGCAATAACGTGGCCTGCAGCCTGGCCCTGGCCGCGGCTTCCGAGGGGGCCAGCTTTGCCATCGCCTCACCCGCCGGCTATGAGCTGCCGAACCGTGCCTTCGCCCTTGCCGCGCGCCTGGCAGCCCAGAACGGGGCCACCGTGCGACGCGTGCGCCATCCCCAAGAGGCCGCTCAGGGGGCGCACGTCCTCTACACCGACGTCTGGGTCAGTATGGGACAGGAGGCCGAAAGGGAACAGCGGCGCCGCGACTTCCAGGGCTATCAGGTGAACTCCGACCTGCTGCGTCTCGCCCACCCGGGCGCCGTCGTCATGCACCCCATGCCGGCTCACTACGGGGAGGAGCTAGCCAGCGGCATGGAGGAGCACCCTCAGTCCGCCATCTACGACCAGGCAGAGAACCGCCTCCACGCGCAGAAGGCGGTCCTCGCCTTCCTCCTCGAGGGGGCGTCTCCGTGACCGGGAGCAAGCCTCTGGTGGCCATCGTGGGACGGCCCAACGTGGGCAAGTCCACCCTCTTCAACCGACTGGCGGGCCGGAGGGCCGCCGTGGTCTCCGACGTGCCCGGGACCACCCGGGATCGCGTGTCCCTGGAGACCGTCCTGGGGCACCGGCAGGTGATCCTGGTGGACACGGGCGGCCTGGAAGGCGGCCCCGACATGCCCCTGGCGGCCCAGGTGACCGCCCAGGTGGAGGTGGCCATCCAGGAGGCAGACGTCATCATCTTCCTTACTGACGCCCTGGAAGGCGTGACCCCCGCCGACGAGGATATCGCTCAGCGTCTCCGCCGGGCGGGGAAGCCTATCCTTCTGGTGGCGAACAAGGCGGACAATGACCAGCGGGCCCAGGGAGCGGCCGAGTTCTACCGCCTGGGCCTGGGCGACCCCCTGGCCGTCAGCGCCTACCACGCCAGGGGCGTGGACGAACTGGAGGCGGCCCTGCTGGCCATCATCCCCGAGGGCGCTCCTGAGAGCAACGGCGCCCAGGACCGGCTCGCCCTGGCCATCATCGGACGGGTGAACGTGGGGAAGTCCTCCCTCCTCAATGCCATCCTGGGCCACGACCGTGCCATCGTCAGCGAGACGCCGGGCACCACTCGGGACGCCATCGATACGCCCTTCGCCTACAAGGGCCAGGAGGTCCTGCTCATCGACACCGCCGGCATCCGGCGCCCCGGCAAGATCGCCCGCGGGATCGAGAAGTACGCCGTCCTGCGCGCCCTCCAGGCCATAGACCGCTCCGACGTGGTGCTGCTGGTGCTGGACGCGACGGAGCTGCCCACGGCCCAGGATGCCCACCTGGCGGGGAGAGTGGCCAACGCCTTCAAGGGGATGGTGCTGGTGGTGAACAAGTGGGACCTGGCGCCGACGCTGGGCATGGACCAGCCCCGGGCCGTGCAGGCCCTCCGTCAGCAGCTCAAGTTCATGGCCTACGCCCCCGTCCGCTTCGCCTCTGCCCTCCGGGGCACGGGGATCGAGGAGGTGCTGGACGCTGCGCTCATGGTCCACCAGGAGCGCCGAAAGAGCGTCTCGAGGGAACAGCTCGCGTCCGCCGTGATGGATGCCCTGGCCGAGAACCCGCCTCCCTCCCGGGCAGGACGGTCGCTGCGGGTCACCAGAACGGTGCAGGAGGGGGTCAGCCCTCCCACCTTCACGCTGCACGTCAACGACCCGACGCTGGTCCATTTCTCCTACTACCGGTACCTGGAGAACCGCCTCCGGGAGTCGCTGGGTTTCCGCTGGAACCGCCTGAAGCTGGTCTTCCAGGGGCGGAAGGTGGCCTGATGGAGCACGCCCTGGTCCCGTTCCTGGCCTTGCGGGCCCCCTCGGCGAGTGTGGCTGCTGGGCATGTCCTGGCGCTCGTCCTGGCGTATCTCCTGGGGAGTATCCCATCGGGGCTCATCATCGGGAAGGTCACCCGCGGCATCGACATCCGCTACCATGGGAGCGGGGCCACCGGGACCACCAACGTCCTGCGGACGGTGGGTGTGGGCCCAGCGGCCGCCGTGCTCGTGGCGGACGTGGCCAAGGGCGTGGGTGCGCTCCTCATCGCCCGCGGCCTCACGACCGCCTCGCCCCTGGGGATGGCGCTGGCCGGGAGCCTTGCCGTCGCGGGCCACAACTGGCCCCTGTTCAGCCGCTTCCGAGGCGGCCGGGGCACCACCGTGGCCGTTGGGGGCCTGGCCATCATCTCCCCCGTGGGGGCGGTCTCGGGCGTCCTGGCCTTCCTCCCCACCGTCCTCCTCAGCCGGTACGTGTCTCTGGGGTCCGTGGTGGCCGTGCTGGTGGGGATGTTGGCGGTGACGTCCCTGGTAGCGGCGCATCGCCTGCCCTCGGAGCATCTCCTGTTTGCCTACACCGTCGGCCCCATGGTGCTCTGGCGCCACAGGGCCAACATCCGCCGGCTGCTCCAGGGTACGGAGTCGCGGCTGGGCCGAGGGCTCTCCTTTGGTGGTCGCAAGCCCGGAGAAAAGGGCCAATGAACCATCCGCCACGGTCCCTCGCAGTGGTGGGCACCACCACCTGGGGCACCACCATCGCTCTTCTGGCGGCCCAGCAGGGCCAGCCGGTGGCCCTCTGGGCCCGCACGCCGGAGGAGGCCCGGATGTTGAGACGGGCCCGACAGAACCGCCGTTTCCTGCCCGGCTACCCCTTCCCCTCCAACCTCCGGGTGACCTGCGACCTGCAGGAGGCCTTTGGCAAGGCGGAGCTGGTAGTGTTCGCCGTACCTTCCAAGGCCTTGCGGGAAAACGTGAAACGGTTGGGCGGCGCCCTGCGCGAGGACGCCCTGCTCATCTCCGCGACCAAGGGCCTCGAGCGGTCCACGGGCCTCAGGATGAGCCAGGTGCTCCAAGAAGAGCTCCGGGACTCTCTCCAGGACCGCCTGTGCGTGCTTTCGGGCCCCAACCTGGCCCTGGAAATCGCGGAGGGCCGACCTGCCTCAACGGTTGTCGCTTGCGGGAACCTGGAGGTGGGCCGGACGGTCCAGCAGGCCCTCATGACCCCTTCTTTTCGGGTCTACACCAACAGCGACGTCATCGGCGTGGAGCTGGCTGGCGCCCTGAAGAACATCATCGTCCTGGGGGCAGGCATCGGCGACGGCCTGGGCTACGGCAACAACAGCAAGGCCGCCTTCCTCACCCGGGGGCTGGCGGAGATCACCCGCCTTGGCGTGAGCGCAGGGGCCAACCCGCTCACCTTCGCTGGCCTGGCGGGCATGGGAGACCTCATCGCCACGGCGGCCAGCCCTCTGAGCCGGAACAGGTACGTGGGCGAGCAACTGGCCCTGGGACGCTCCCTTCAGGACGTCCTGGCCTCCATGAAAAACGTTGCCGAAGGCGTGGACACCACCGCCGCCGCGGTACGCATGGCAGAGCAACTGGGCGTGGAGATGCCCATCACCCGGGCCACCTTTCGGATCCTGTTCGAAGGTCTCAGCCCTCAGGAGGCCGTGAACCAGCTCATGGGGCGCGCCCCCAGACCAGAGTGGTCTGGGATAGCCAGCGGCCCTCCCCCCTAGTATCTAATGACGTGAATGCGCGTAAACATGTCATACTTCAAGTCCCGCTCATCCTGAGCACCGTCGAAGGACATGAGCGGGACTTTTCCTCGGCTCGTATGGTTCGACAGGCTCACCACGAGCGGTTGATCATAGCGCCCTTTTCCGACAGTAGGTACTAGGAGACGCTGGCGTGGACGTCCCCGCCCTGGCGATCTTCGGCACCTCCTTCCTGGTCGGGCTCTCCGGCGCCGCATCGCCTGGCCCCCTGCTGGCCTTCAACATCCGAGAGACCGTGCATCGGGGTTTCCTGGCAGGACCCGCCGTGGCCATCGGGCACGGCCTGCTGGAGCTAGCGGTGGTCGTGCTCCTGGCCACGGGCCTGAAAGCGCTGCTCTCGGCGGATGCCGCCATCGCCGTCATCGGCATCCTGGGAGGGGTCTTCCTCCTGGGCATGGCTTGGGGCATGCTCAGGAACCCAGGGAGAGGCGCGCCTCCCCACGACTCCTCCCCTTCGGCGCTGGCGGACGGGATGACGCCCCGGGCCCTGGTCGCGGGCCCCGGCCGCCTGTCCCGACCCCTGGTAGGTGGGGCGCTCGTGAGCCTCAGCAATCCGTACTGGGCCCTGTGGTGGGCCACGGTAGGGGCCGCGCTGTTGACCCGGTCGCTCCAGCTCGGTCTCCTGGGCGTGGTCGCCTTCTATGTCGGCCATGTGCTGGCGGACCTCTTCTGGTATGGGCTAGTCTCGGCAGCCCTGGCCTCGGGCCGCCAGCTCCTCACGGCTCGTGTGTACCGGGGCCTCATGCTCGGCTGCGGCCTCTTCCTGGGCGGCACGGGCATCTTTTTCCTGGTGACCGGCACCCGTCTTCTCGTAGGTGTAGAATGGAGACCGTAGTCCGTGTACCTCTTCCCGCCGGATAGGCCATGACAGAGCCCCTCAACCCCTTCACCTACGGCAACCCCATCTCCGACCCCAGGCGGTTCTACGGGCGCAGCCGCGAGCTGGAGCAGGTGTTCAGCCGACTCAGGGACCCCGAGTTCGAGAGCACCTCTGTCGTGGGCGAGCATCGGATGGGGAGAAGCTCCCTCCTTCTCCACACGGCCCATCCCGACGTTGTCCGACAGCGGGGGCTGGACCCCAACACCTACATCTTCGTTTACGCCCACCTGGACGTCATCCCCTCTACCGGCACGCCCGCGCGCTTCTACAACTACGTCCTCCGCCGCATTGGCAGCGTCATCCGGGACCAGGAGCTGGCCGACCTGCTGCGGCAGCTCAGCCAGCGGGAGGCCGTCGACGCCTACGACCTGGAAGACCTCTTCGACCTGGTGGACCGCAAGGAGCTGTACATTGTCCTCTTGCTGGACGATTTCGAGAACATCGCCTCCAATCCCAACTTCGGCCCTGAGTTCTACTATGGCCTCCGCTCCCTGGCCATCCACCACCACCTGGCCCTGGTCACTGCCAGCATGAGCGACCTGGTAGACCTGAGCCGGACGGACACCATCCGCGCCTCCCCCTTTTTCAACATCTTCGCCACCATCAACCTTCAGCCCTTCAGCACGGCAGACATCCAGGCCATGCGGGCCGGCAGCCTGGAGGGGTCCAGCGTCTCCTTCACCGACGCAGATGTGGATCAGGTGGTCCGGTTCGCGGGCCGGCAGCCTTTCTTCCTCCAGATCGCCTTCCATTTCCTCTTCGAGACCCACCGCGCCGGGGAGGACCCCGCCCGGCGGATGGCCCAGGTGGAGGAGCGGTTCCAGGCCGCCGCCGAGCCCCATCTACTTGGCTACTGGCAGCACTCCAACGACAACGAGAGGATCGTGCTCATGGCCCTCGCCTTGCTCCTCTGCTCTCGGGAGAGCGAACAAGCGCCTGCTCCCGGGACACCCGCCGCACCTATCGAGGCCCTTTTCGCGGGAGCGGGGTCGGCCCTGGCCAGCCTCACGCGCCGAGGCCTGGTGCTCCGGACGCCCGAAGGGCACGCCCCCTTCTGCACCGCCTTCGGTCGCTGGGTTCTGCAGGAGGTCGCGAGCGCGCCTCCGCTCACGGGCGCGGAAAGAGACAAGGAGAAGCCCAAGGACCTCTCGCTCTCGCTGCCTGCCTCCATCAAGGGCCCCGCGGGCAAGTGGCTGAACACCGTCCATACCAAGTACAAGGACCTGTTCGCCAAGTGGCTGTCCGATCCCCGCAGCGCGGAGCGGGCCTGGGCCCTGCTGGAGAGGTGGAAGGACGCTTTCGGCTACCGGGAACTCGCGGCCGCCGGGCCGGTCGAGACGGCCGAGGGGCCCCCGGAACTGCCCGCCCTGACCCAGGCCGAGCTGGAGCAGGCCGCCCGCCACCTCCCTCCCCAGGGAACGGTCAGCATCCTCTTCACCGACCTGGAGGGTTCCACCGCCATGTTCCAGACCCTGGGCGACCAGCAGGCCAGGGGGCTGCTACGCATCCACGACCACATCCTTCGCCAGTGGTTCGCCAAGTGCGGAGGCTACGAGGTCAAGAACACTGGCGACGGCTTCATGGTGGCCTTCCCCAGTGCTCGCAAGGCCCTGGCCTGCACCATCGGCATCCAGAAAGAGCTGGACGCCTTCACCCGGGACCATGCCGCAACGCCCCTGCGGGTGCGCATGGGGCTGAACGCCGGCGAGGCCCTTCAGGAGGAGCAGGACTTCTTTGGGTCCGCCGTCATCCTGGCAGCCCGCATCATGGCCAAGGGCTCGGGAGGCCAGGTCCTGGTCTCGGAGCTCTTCCGCCGCCTGGTGGGCACCACCGCCGCCGTCACGTACATTGACCGGGGGCAAGAGCAGATCACCGGCTTCGAGGAGCCCCAGCACGTCTACGAGGTCGACTGGCGGGCCAGCAAAGCGGAGTGAGCCGGGCCCGCCCCCGGCCTCTCCTGCCCCCTACCAGGTTGGTGAAAAAGGAGAAGTCCAGAGGGCCGACTTATCGGCCCTTTGGCGGGGGTCTGGGGGTGTCCCCCACTGGGCACTGCCCAGACCCACGACTCGCTACCGTCGCCTGTCGCAGGTACGCTGCAACGCTGGTGCATGGGGGT
>JACQOS010000190.1 GCA_016202425.1 Chloroflexota bacterium | reverse complement strand
CCTGTCCCCCTTCCTGGCCAGGAAGGGGGACAGGGCTCGCCCTGCACCCCCATGCACCAGCGTTGCAGCGTACCTGCGACAGGCGACGGTAGCAAGTCGTGGGTCTGGGCAATGCCCAGTGGGGGACACCCCTTCGGCAGGCTCAGGGCAGGCCCCAGACCCCTGCCATCCCGACCCGTCGGGATGGACTCCCCCAGAAAGAGTTTTGAGACAGGTTCTAGCTAGGCGCGACCTACCGGGGGAACTCCCCCAGGGTCACCTGGAACTCGCGCTGCTGGGTCCCACGCACCACCTTCACCTTCACTTGCTCCCCAACCTTGAACGTTGTCCGCAGCAGCCGTTGCAGGTCCCGGAGCCCCTTCACATCGTGCCCGTCCATCGCCACGATCACGTCATCGGGCAGGATGCCCGCCTGCTCAGCGGGGCCGCGGCGGACCAGCTCGGTCACGAGCACCCCTCGGCTCGCCGCCACGCCCAGCTCGGCGCCCAGGGCCGCATCCAGCTCCCGCACCTGCACCCCGAGCCACGGCCAGATCACCCGGCCGTTGCGCACCAGTTGCTCCGCCACCGGCATGGCAGTCTGCGTGCTGATGGCAAACCCGATGCCCTGGGCCGCGGGCTCCCGCGCCGTGTTGATGCCGATGACCTCCCCACTCAGATTGAGCAGTGGTCCTCCGCTGTTCCCCGGGTTGATCGCCGCGTCCGTCTGGATCAGGTCGAAGAGGGTCGTCTCTCCGGTGGCGATGCTCCTCCCCAGGGCGCTCACCACCCCCAGCGTCACCGACGGCCCGCCCTCCAGCGCCAGGGCGTTCCCTATGGCTACCACCCAGTCGCCGATGCGCAGCGTAGAGGCGTCCCCCAGCGGAACCGCAGGCAGGCCCCGCTCCTGGACCCGGATCACCGCCAGGTCCGTGAGGCGGTCGGCACCCACCAGCTCCGCCGGCAGTTGCCGGCCGTTGTCCAGGGTCACCCGGACGGCGGTGGCCCCTTCGACCACATGGTTGTTGGTCAAGACATAGCCGTCCTCCCGGAAGATCACGCCAGAGCCCGAGCCGATATCCCGGAACCGCCGCCCGAAGATATCCGTTTGAGTCTGCTCCACCACCACGGAGACCACCGCTGGCCTCACCTGCTCCACCAAGTCGGCCAGAGAGGGGAGCGCCGCCAGCACGGGGGTGGGGCGTGAAGGCCCCGACGTGGGCGTAGCGGTCGGCTGGACCTGCTCGAGCGTCGGTGTGGGCTCGGGAGCCGCCCGGGTGCACGCCGCCAGCGCCAGGAGGGCAGGCGCGAGCAGCAGCGCCACCGCCAGGGTCCAGTGCCGCCGGGGCCAGTCCCACGACGGCTTCAGCGCGGCCTCCTCCCATCGCCGCATGCGTACCCTCCTTCGGCCGCCAGCCCCGGACCTTTCGCGCAGCCCCCAGACATGAGAACAGCGGTCACCAACGAGAACGCCGGAGCACCAGCCCTCGTCAGAGCCTGGCCAGGACCTCCCGCTGGACCTTGAGCATGGACTCGATACCTTTTCTTGCCAGGGCCACCAGTTGGTCGCTGACCTCCTGCGGGAACGGCCGGCCCTCGGCGGTGCCCTGGAGCTCCACAAACTCCCCCCGGTCGGTCATCACCACGTTGAAGTCCACCTGGGCCCGGGCGTCCTCTTCGTAGCAGAGGTCCAGCAGCCGCTCCCCGTCCACGACACCCACGCTGATGGCGGCCACGGAAGCGCGGACAGGCAGCGACCGCAGGGCCCCCTGGTGGACCAGATGAAGGAGCGCCTGGTAGAGGGCAACGTATGCCCCCGTAATGGCGGCCGTTCGCGTCCCCCCGTCGGCTTGGAGGACATCGCAGTCCAGGATAATGGTCCTCTCCCCCAGGGCCTCCAGGTCCGTCACCGCCCGCAGGGAACGGCCGATGAGCCGCTGGATCTCCGACGTCCTCCCCCGCTGGCCGCCTTCGTCTCGGGGGGTCCGGCTCAGGGTGGAGCGGGGCAGCATGCCGTACTCCGCCGTGACCCAACCCTTGGCGCTGCCTCGGAGAAAGGAGGGCACTCGCTCCTCCACCGTGGCGGCGCACAGGACTTTCGTCTGGCCCACCTCGATGAGGGCTGAGCCCTCGGCGAATACCTGGAACCCCGGCAGGATCACCGTCTTCCGGGCCTGGTCCGGGGCACGGCCGTCAATCCTTGCAGGCATCCTGTCTCCTTTCCGGGGGCCTAGTATAGCAGGCCCCGAGAAAGCAGGCGACGGGACTATGGGGGTGCTGAATCCCGACTGGTCGGGACGACCATCCCCCTCGCCCCCTTCCTGGCCAGGAAGGGG
>JACQOS010000188.1 GCA_016202425.1 Chloroflexota bacterium | reverse complement strand
GACTAGTACCTACTGTCAGAAAAGGGCGCTATGATCAACCGCTCGTGGTGAGCCTAGTTTACCCTGAGCGCAGCCGAAGGGAACCATACGAGCGAAGGAAAAGTCCCGCTCATGTCCTTCGACGGTGCTCAGGATGAGGGGGACTTGAGGTATGACATGTTTACGTGGATTCACGTCATTAGATACTAGGTGCCTCCTGCTGGCGCTGGGGCCTGCCGCGACGGCGCAACCTGATGGCCTGCCTGTCAGCGGAGTGTTATCCAGAGCCGGTACACCTGCTGCCTGGGCAATCGGTACTGGCGGGCCACGGCCCGTACCGCCTCGGTGGCCGAGAGGCCCTGTTGCTTGAGCTCCCGGAGATCTGCCTTCACCCTTTCCACGTCCGCAACGACTGCCTCGCCCTTCACTGGCGCACCCCCAATGACCAACGTGAACTCTCCCCGGGGCTGCACGAAGCGGGCCAGGGCCTGTGCCACGGTCCCCCGGTGGACCTCCTCATACAGCTTGGTCAGCTCCCGGCAGACGGCCACCGGGCGGTCGCCTCCGAGGACATCTACGAGGTCGGCCAGGGTGGCGCGGAGGCGGTGAGGCGCCTCGAACAGCACCAGGGTCCTCGGCTCGCCCGCGACCCCTTGGAGCACCGCGCGGCGCTCCTTTCGCCGCCTCGGCAGAAAGCCCAGGAAGGTGAACGACTCGGAAGGTAACCCGGATGCCGCCAGGGCCACGATGACCGCCGAGGCCCCGGGGACGGGAACGACCGCGTACCCCGCCTGCACCGCGGCCTGCACCAGTTCGCGGCCAGGGTCACTGATGGCGGGGGTACCGGCTTCAGAGACGAGGGCAACGTCGCCTGAGACAAGCTGGTTGAGGATCGTGGGAATACGGGACTGCCTGTTCTCCTCATAGTAGCTCAGCAGGGGCGTTCGCACGCCAAAGCGGCGGAGGAGTTTGCGGGTCGTGCGCGTGTCCTCGGCGGCGATGAGCTGGACCTCCTTGAGCACCCGCAAGGCCCGGAGGGTCATGTCCTCCAGGTTTCCTATGGGGGTGGCGACAACGTAGAGAGTAGAACTCATCTCAAAACCCTCACCCCCTGGCCCCCTCTCCCGCCTCAGGCGGGAGAGGGGGGAGAGAGCGAATCTGGGGGACACCCCCAGGCCCCTGCCAGAGAGGGTCAAACCCCCTCTGGACTCCCCAAGAAGGAGTTTTGAGACAGGTTCTAGCCATGGGGGTACACCGCGCCAACGGCCCGCACAGAGCCGATGTTCCTGGTGGAACGTATACTAGCATGAGAGCCATGAGCCCTGAATCCGATGGTGTGGGTGCCCAGGCAAGCCCACCGCGCCTGTCGCCCCTCGGCGGGCTGACCGTGGGACTCCTGGCGGGCGGCGTGATGGCGCTGTCCATGGTGGCCGTCCGGCTTGGCGCGGGAGCGCCCACCACGGCGGACCTCCTTGCGGACACGCTGACGCGCCTGATGCCGCCAGCGCTGTTCGACTTCCTCCTCGAGCGCCTACGGTTTGTCGCGAAGCCTCTCCTCTTCGCCGGCGTGCTGGCCGCCCAGGTGGGCCTGGCTGGGGGGCTGGGAGTCCTCTACAGCCGGTACGCCCACCGGTGGCCTTTCCGGGTCACGCAGCCCTGGCTCCGCGGCCTCCTCCTGACAGGCGTTGTCTGGCTGGTGACCGTCGGCCTGCTCACGCCGCTTCTGGGTGGTGGGTTCCTGGGTCTCGCCCTTCCGGGAAACCCGCCCACCTACGTGCTTGCCCAGGCCCTCGTCGCCGGGGCCTTGGCGTTGCCGCTGGCCCACCTGCACCGGCTGGCCCTGGGGAGGCGCGGGCTCGCCTACGATGCGGGAAGACGCTCGGTCCTGCAATGGGCGGTCTCGCTCGCCGTTCTGGCAGGCGCAGGAGGGCTCGCTTTCCGGGCCATCCTGCGAGGCGGGGCCGCCATCGCTCCGTCCAGACCGTCCCGAACGGAGGGGGCGCTGCCGCCGGAGGTAACACCGAACCACCTCTTCTACGAGGTGTCCAAGAACATCGTCAACCCCCGCGTGGACGTGGCGACGTGGCGGCTGGCGGTGGGTGGGGACGTGGGAAACCCCTACGCCCTCACCTACGAGGAGCTGGTCGCCCTTCCCTGGAAGGAGGAGTACGTCACCTTGACCTGCGTGAGCAACCCGGTGGGCGGGGACCTCATCAGTACGGCCCTGTGGCGAGGGGTACCGTTGAGGCTGCTGCTGGAGCGGGCCCAGCTACCGACCTCTGCACAGCGCATCGCCTTCTACGCCGCCGACGGATACGATGACAGCGTCCCGCTGGAATACGCCATGAAAGAGCAAACGCTTGTCGCCTACCACATGAACGGAGAGCCCCTGCCCCACGACCATGGCTTCCCGGCCAGGATCATCCTGCCGGGGCTCTACGGCATGGAGAACGTCAAGTGGCTCACCAGGATTGAGCCTGTACCTGCCGCCTTCCGGGGGTACTGGCAAGAGCGCGGCTGGGCGGACACCGCGGTCATCAAGACCACATCCCGCATCCATCTGCCGGAGGACGGAGCTTCGGCCCCCCTGGCACAGACGCTGGTGGGAGGCGTGGCCTTCGCTGGCGCCCGCACTGTTCGAGCAGTGGAGGTCAGCACCGACGGAGGGTACACCTGGCAACCGGCGGAGCTCCGGAAGGCGCTCTCCCCTTTCACCTGGGTCCTGTGGACGACGACCTGGCTTCCCCCGTCGGAGAAGGCCTACACCCTGGCGGTACGCGCTACCGACGGGGCTGGCGAGGTGCAGACGGCGCAGGTGAAAACCAGTCTCCCCGACGGGGCTACCGGACACCACAGGGTCGTGGTGGTCATTCGCGGACAGGCGCCCTAGGAGGGTGCCCTCCGCCCGGGATGAGGCCGGCCCCGACGCCAGGTGTTCGCCGGGGCCGTTGTCCCTCCTCTCGGGAACTGCTACCCTGGCAGCCATGGCTACCGTCACCCAGGTCTGGAGCGAAGCCCGAGGCCGACCCGTCATCATCTGCGACTTCTCCCCCCCCCGGGGCGCTGACCTGGCGACCGTGGCCGAAGTCCGCCAGGTCGGGGCGGAACTGGTCTGCGTGGCGAGCAACCCGGGGAAGTCGGTCCGGGTGGACTCCGCGGTGATGACCTCCAGGGTGAAGGAGGCCGGCGGCCCTGAGGTCGTCTTCAACCTGGCTTGCCGGGACATGAACCGTCTGGCCCTCCAGAGCTACCTGCTAGGGGCGCATCTCCTGGGCCTGGAGAACGTCCTGGTGGTGAGGGGCGACGCCTTTACGGAGCAGGAACGGACGCTGGTGAAGGAGGTCAACGACTACCGGCCCACGGAACTCATCCTGGCCATCAAGCGCATGAACGAGGGCGTGGACTTCCGAGGCTTGAAGCTGAGGCGGCCCACCGCCTTCTGCGTCGGGGCGTCCATCGACCTGAGCGCACCGGACGTGGCGCGGCAGGCCGTGCTGGCCCAGGAGAAAATGGAGGCAGGCGCTGACTTTTTCCTCACTCAGGCCTTCTATGAGGTCGCCCGGGCCCAGAGGTTCCTGGAAGCCTACTTGCGGCTGACGGGAACGGAGTTCCCCCGGCCCGTCTTCTACGGCCTTCAGGTCCCCACCCAGGACGGAGTGGCCCTCAGCCGCGTGCCTGAAGGCATCGTCCAGCAACTGGAGCAGGGCAGGCCAGGCACCGACATCGCCCTGGAACTCCTTCGCACCTTCCTGGCCAACGGCCTTGCGGGGATCTACCTGGTCCCGCCCATCCTCAAGGGAGGCCGGAGGGACTACGAGGCCGCCCGCCAGGTGCTGGAGGGCATCGGCCGTGCCAGCGGGGCGCAGCCGCCCGCGCGGCTCGGGCCGCCTCCAGCAGGACCTACCGCCTCTTGACCTCGTAGCGGAGCGTGGTGCGCGTCATGTTGCAGGTGTTCCTGACAGGCATGCCGCGCGTTTCACGCCGAAGTCATTTCAAAAGGGGTCTCCTGGAGGAGTCCATCCCGACGGGTCGGGATGGCGGGGTCCTAGGGGTGTCCCCTAGATGTATCTTCTTCCCCCTCTCCCTTGGCAAGGGAGAGGGGGACACAGGGGGTGAGGGTTTTGAAATGATCTCACCGAAAGGCCGGTGCCTCTCCTCCTACGGCGCCCGCAGCGCGCTCTCGGCCATGATGACGGCCCAGAGGAGGCCCAGGTAGAGGAGCGAGTAACGGTACAGGTGGCGGGCTTCGCGATTGCCTCCGCCCCGAAAGAGCCGCCACGCCAGGCCCAGGAAGACGGCCCCCAGCACGAGGGCGCTGGCGAGGTAAAGGGGGCCGGTCTTCCCCACGGCGGCGAACAGGAGGGTCGTCGTGACGAGCAGGACCGTGTGAAGCAGGATGCTCCTGGCCGTCTCCTTCACGCCAGCCACCACGGGGAGCATCGGCACCCCCGCCCGAGCATAGTCGCCGCGCAACAGAAGGGCCAGGGCCCAGAAATGGGGCGGGGTCCAGAAGAACACCACGGCGAACAGGTACAAGGCGGGGAGTTCCACGCTGCCCGTCACCGCCGCCCAACCAACGACCGGTGGCATAGCCCCCGCAGCGCCGCCGATGACGATGTTCTGCGGCGTGGAGCGTTTCAGCCAGAGCGTGTAGACCAGGACGTAGAAGAGGCCAGCGCCCAGCGTCAGGACGGCGCTCAGGAGATTGGCGCCCAGGGCCATGACGGCAAAGGCCACACCGCTCAGGACAACCCCGAAGACCAGGGCACGCACAGGGGAGACCCTTCGGGCCGGCACCGGGCGCCTGCGGGTCCTAGTCATGCGCTCGTCCAGATCGCGGTCCAGATAGTGGTTGATGGCGTTAGCGCCCCCCGCGCCCAGAGCGCCGCCGACCAGCACCACCAGCGTGACGGAGAGACCGGGGACCCCCTGGGCCGCCAGGACCATGCCCGCGAGCGAGCTCCAGAGGAGCAGGAGGGTGATCCTTGGCTTCGTGAGGGTGACGTAGTCGAGCGCCACCGTGCGCAAGCTTCGGAGAACCTGGCGCCGCCCGGTACCCCCGGCGGCGATGAGGACGTCTCGCCCAGGCTCACCGGCGGGCCGAGAGATCGCCGGCGCCTTCCCGTCACCGCGGGCAGCGGCTGGCTCTGCCGGTGGGCCGGAGGCCAACACGGAAGCGCCCGCGAGGGCGACCGCAGGAACAGGGTGGTGGCCGAGCCCTTCCGGCGGTGATGTCGCCTGGTCCGGACGGCGGCCTCCCGATGACGTCGTGGCCGCTCCCACGGGCGCCCTTCCCGGGAACAAGAAGGCGGGCCGCCACACGAGAGCTGCCAGCACCACCGCGCTTCCCCACAGGGCCGTGGAGAGGCTCAGGTGCACGGCCTTGGCGGCAGGCGCGAACGCCGTCCAGGGATTGGCAGCCCCCGCTAGCACCTGGGCAAGAAAAAGGAAAGCGGTGGCGGCACCGGCATACCCCAGGGCACGGGAACTCTTTCTTCGCTGCCAGCTCAGGAGGGCGGCAGCCCCAATCAGGATGCCGACCACTCCCGCCAGCAGCCGGTGCCCCATGTGCAGCCACGCCGGTCCCGATGACGGCAGCCAGCCGCCGTCACAAAGGGGCCACGCCGAGCACGTCGCCCCGGCCCCCTCGCCCACCACGTAGGAGCCAGAAAGCAGCACGAAGAACCCAGCGCCAGCAGCGGCCAGGGCCCAGGGGACCAGCCTGCGGGCCTCTGCTACCGGCACCGGGCGCTCAACCCAGGTCCAGACGAGCGTGACCAGGAGCAGCGCCAGGATGCCCTCGGCCATGGCCAGGTGGACGGTGACCACCGCCGGAGGCAGCTCCGTCAGGACCGTGATCCCCCCCAGGGCGAGCTCCACGCCCAGCAGGCCCACGGCGGCGGTCAAGGGCACAACGACCTGCCTGCGGTAGCGGTACCGCCACAGGCCTACCCCCGCTGTCAGCAGAAGGAGAGGCGAGCTCAAGGCCGCCACCAGTCGGTGAGTGTACTCCAGGAGAGCATGGTACTCCAGCGGAGGAAACAGGTTGCCGTAGCAGAGTGGCCAGTCGGGACACCCCAGCCCCGAGCCCGTTACCCGGACAACGCCGCCGACGGTGACCAGAAGGAACACCGCCACCACCGAGGCGAGGAGCAGGGCAAGGAGCCCTCCTCTCCGTGCGTGGCTGGACGCGGTCATGGGCAGGCTTCTCTCAAGCCACAGGCCGGGCCCATCGCCGGCGCTCCGGCGGGCAATGGGCGCCCCTTATCTCTTGAACAACCTCGTCGCCGCCGGAGACCCAGATTGATGGCCGTTCCTGTGCACCACATGCTCGCCCTTCCCCCCTTCCTCCCGAGAGTACCAGCGCAGGAAGACCACCGCCAGGATGCCCAGGAAAGCGAAGCCTCCGACGAGCTTCATGATCAGGCCGCCTATCTGCTGGTCCACCAGGGGGGCGATGCCCCACAGCCGGGGCGCCTCCTGGTAGAAAGGGTACAGCACCCTCGACGAAAACGTGATGGCGGCACCCACGAAGCCAGGAGCAAGGGACAGGAGGAAGAGGTAGACCATCTGCACGGGGTAGCTGGCCCGGGGGAGCTCCGGGACCGGGCTCAGGAGCGGCCACCACATGAGCACGGCGGTGGCCATGAGCAGAAGGTGCTGGAAGACGTGGGCCCCATGGACCCTCAGCGCCCACTCGTACAGCGCCGGCAGGTGCCAGAGGGCCAGCACGCCGCTGAACAGCGCAAACGCAGGGACGGGATGGATGAGCACCCGCGCGGTCCGGTACACCAGGGGCAGGCGTACCAGAGGACGCACCAGCCCGCCAGGAAGTCCAGCCAGCAACAGCGGCGGCACCACCAAGCTGATGAGCAGATGCTGGACCATGTGCGCGCTGAAGAGGTAGTTGTCGGCCAGCTCATGGATGGGGCCGGTGAGGCTGGCGTACATCACCAGCACGCCCAGGGTGAAGAGGACGACCTGCCGTCGGGGAGTTTCCGGTGCCCATCGGTAGCGCCGCCGCAGCAGCCCTACGCCCAGCAGGTACAGCCCTTCCAGCGCCAGCACCCCCAGGGTAACGTCGGGGTGGAAGTGCCAGGTCATCCAGGAGAAGGTTTGCTCAACTAGGGCCAACGGTCTGCTCCTCGGGACTGCCGCCCGCCGACGGGGCGGGCGGATCTGCTAGGAGGGTGCTGAATCCCGACTGGTCGGGACGACCATCCCCCTCACCCCCTTTCCTTCGCCTGGCTCAGGACAGGCTCTGGCCAGGATGGGGGAAGAAATTGTATCCCGATGCGCCATCGG
>JACQOS010000187.1 GCA_016202425.1 Chloroflexota bacterium | reverse complement strand
GCCATCCCGACCCGTCGGGATGGACTCCCCCAGAAGGAGTTTTGAGACAAGTTCTAGGGGCCAACCGCCGCGCGGTACGTTCCGCAGCCCCGGAGGCGCTTCCCGCCTCTTGTTTTCCCAGCCCTGTTCTGGCACAATCCCGCCATCGCTGCCGCGAGTCCGGGGGTGAACAGGTGACGGAGGAAACGCCGGCGCGCATCCGTGTGCTGGTCTGGTACGATTACATCTGACCGTGGTGCTATGTCGGCCTGGTCAGGCTGGAGCAGTTGAAAGCCGAGTTCCCCCTGGAGATCACAGGCCTGGCGTTTCTTCTCAGGCCCGACGTTCCTCCAGAGGGCAGCCCCCGGCCTTCGCAGCCGGGCGAGACGGAGCCCGGCGTCCTGAGGGAGCCCCTGCGGACTGCGGCCCAGGAGGCGGGCCTGGTAAAGATGCGGCGTCCGTCCCGCATCTCGTCGTCGTTGCTCGCCTTGCAGGCCACCGAGTACGCCAAGGAGCAGGGGAATTTCCAGGAGTTCCACAAGGCCTGCTACCAGGCGTACTGGGAGGAGCAGGAGGACCTGGGCAGATGGGAAGTGCTGGAGGCGGTGGCCAAGAGGTGCGAACTGGACTGGACCGAGCTCAAGGAGCGGCTGGAGGCGCAGCACTACCGGGAGGCCGTGCTGAAGCAGAACCTGCAGGCCAGGAAGCTGGGCATCGAGGCCATCCCCACGTTCGTGATCGGGAACCTGTTGTTCAGCGGCGCCGCTCCGTATGACGCCTTCCGCCAGGTCACCCTTCGCTACCTCTCGCAAGGGGCGACGCAGCCATCGCCGTAGGTTTCCCGCGTCCTGCTCGAAGAGTCTTCGACCTCGGCCCCCGCGGCAGGAGCCTCCTTGCTCTGAACTCATCTCAAAACCCTCACCCCCTGGCCCCCTCTCCCGCCTGAGGCGGGAGAGGGGGGAGAGAACGAATCTGGGGGACACCCCCAGGCCCCTGCCATCCCGACCCGTCGGGATGGACTCTCCCAGAAGGAGTTTTGAGACAGGTTCTCTCTACCTCTACTCCCCCAACCCGGCATGGATGGCCACCGTGGCCACCAGGGCTCGGGTGACCCGCTCCAGGAACTGGTAGTCCAGCGTGTCCGGCCTGTCCGCGGGCGTGTGATAGTGGGGGTTGCGGAAGTTGGCGGTGTCAGTCAGCAGCACAGCCGGAATCCCTGCCGCCCAGAAGACAGCGTGATCGCTGCGGAAGACGTCTGACGGAACGGGTGTGCCGGGCGGCAGCGCCAGCACCACCACCGGCAGGTCCGGAACGTGGGCCCCGGCGGCGGCCTGGAACCTGGCGGCCCAGGGGGCACTTGCTCCCTGGCAAACGATGACCAGGGAGTCCCCGCGGAAGTCGCGGGCCGCGGCCCACCGGTGAACGTCGGAGAAGAGGGCCTGAAACCCCGGGGGGAACCTCTGGGTCCCGGGCCCGGAGGTGTAGCCCACCATCTCCAGGTTGAAGACGGCAGCGTAGCCTTTGCCCGCCTGCCGGACATAGGCGGAGCTTCCCAGCAAGCCTTCACCCGTGACCTGGAGCTCTTCCAGGTCGAAGGCGGCGTACTCCACCCTCCGGGGCAGGCGAGTCGTGAACAGGACGCGGGCGCACTCCAGCAGGGCCGCGATGCTACTGGCATTGTCGTCGGCGCCAGGAGAGCCGGGCACCGTGTCGTAGTGGGCCGTGACGAGGAGCGGAGGAAGCCGATGGCCTGAGCCCTCCTGGCGGGCCAGGAGATTCACACCCTTGAGGGCACCGCTGGCAAAGGGCTGTCGGCTCACGTGCAGCCCGGCCTCCCGGAGGGCCTCCGTAACGATGTGCTGGGAGGCGGCGTGGCCTGCCGGAGAGGTGGAAGGATGACGGGGCGCTTGTGCCAGCCGGGAGACGGTGGCACCGAGACGCTTTTCCGAGACCTTGTCCAGCAGGGGTGAAAGATTAGAGGCCACGGTGGTCGTGCTTGCTGCCAGGGGTAAATTGCAGTATGCATGGTCCTGACCCCTTGACAAGACTTGCTGAGGGTCGTACAATATGGTACGAATCCGTTTATGCCCCCAAAACCCGACAGCTTGGTCCCCTGCAAGCGTCATTCCCCCGACTCCGCTTCCGCGTTGTAAGGTTGCGGTTTGCTCTCCCGAGCGAGCCAAGGAGTGTGAGAGGATATGGCTTTCCCTATTCTTGCGACCCCTGAGAAACGTGAACTCCAACGCAAGTCGTATGCCCGCATCCCGCAGGTGCTGGACATCCCGAACCTGATCCAGGTGCAACTGGACTCCTTTGAGTGGTTCAAAGGAGAGGGGCTCAGGGAGCTGTTCCAGGAGGTCTCCCCTATCCAGGACACGCCGGGAAAAAGGTTCGAGTTGCGCTTCCTGGAACACTACTTCGAGGCACCGAAGCACTCGGAGTGGGAATGCCGCCAGCGGGAAAACACGTACGCGGCGCCTCTCTACGCGCGGGCCCAACTGGTAGTCAGGGAGACCGGAGAGCGCAAGGAGCAGAAGGTATTCCTGGGGGATGTCCCCATGATGACCGACCAGGGTACCTTCGTCATCAACGGCGCAGAGCGCGTCGTCGTGAGCCAACTCGTGCGGTCGCCGGGCATCTACTTCACCCTGGAGGAGGACCCCGCCACCGGCCGTTCGCTGTGCTATGCCAAGCTGATCCCCTACCGGGGGGCGTGGCTGGAGTTTGAGACGAGCCCCCGGGACATCCTATGGGTCAAGGTGGACCGGAAGCGCAAGACCCCCGTCACCACGTTGCTGCGGGCCGTGGGGCTGGGATCCAACGAGGAGCTGGTGGAGCTGTTCCGGGAGGTGGACACCAACCCGGAACACCCGTACCTCCGGACCACGTTGGCGCGGGAGACCCAGGGCCCTGGGCGGACGACGCAGGGCAGCCACTACCGCCAGGAGGGGCTCCAGCGGATGTGGGAACTCTTGAGGCGGAGCGCCCCCTACGATCGGGAGGCAGCGGAAAGCCTCGCCGATGCCCTCATGGAGTTCTACCGTCGGCTGCGCCCGGGAGAGCCTCCCAGCCTGGAGAATGCCCAGGCCCTGCTGATGAACCTGTTCTTCACGCCTCGGCGCTACGACCTGGGCAGAGTAGGCCGGTACAAAATGAACCGGAGCCTCGAGCTCGACATCCCCATGGAGATGCGAGTCCTGACCTCTGAGGACATCGTTGCTGTGGTGCGCACCATGATCCAAGTCAACAACGGCAGGCGCTCGTCGGACGACATCGACCACCTGGGGAACCGGCGGGTCCGGGCTGTGGGCGAGCTCATCCAGAACCAGCTCCGGGTGGGGCTCCTGCGCATGGAGCGCGTCGTGAGGGAGCGCATGACCATTATCGACGCGGAGCAGGCCACTCCCAGTGCGCTGGTCAACATTCGACCTATTGTGGCGGCCGTGCGGGAGTTCTTCGGCGGCTCGCAGCTTTCCCAGTTCATGGACCAGACCAACCCCCTGGCAGAGCTCACCCACAAGCGGCGCCTGTCGGCCCTGGGCCCCGGCGGCCTTTCCCGCGAGCGCGCCGGCTTCGACGTCCGGGACGTGCACCATTCCCACTACGGCCGGATCTGCCCCATCGAGACCCCTGAAGGTCCAAACATCGGCCTCCTGGGCTCGATGGCGACCTATGCCCGCATCAACCAGTTCGGCTTCATCGAGACGCCGTACCGGAAGGTCATCCACGAGCTCCCCAACGATTCCCCGGACCTGATGGGCCGCACATTGCTGCAGGATGTGAAGGACCGACGGGGCAGGGCCCTCCTCAAGGCGGGGGGCGTCGTCACCTCCCAGACGGCCCGGCGTATCCGGGAATCGCCTGCCCAGAGCATTCGAGTGAAGGCCTCCGTCTCGCCGGAGGTCCGCTACCTCTCTGCCGACGAGGAGGAGCACTTCAGCATTGCCCAAGCCAACTCCCTGCTGGACGCAAGGAACCAGTTCCGGGACGAGCGAGTGGAGATCCGTCACGGCGAGCGTTTCGACACGGTCCCGCCCGAGCAGGTGGACTACATGGACGTTTCGCCCATGCAGATCTTCAGCGTGTCCACGGCGCTCATCCCGTTCCTGGAGCACGACGACGCCAACCGGGCCCTGATGGGCTCCAACATGCAGAGGCAGGCAGTGCCGTTGCT
>JACQOS010000019.1 GCA_016202425.1 Chloroflexota bacterium | reverse complement strand
CGGCCCTCCGGAGCCTGTGGTGAGGACTTCGAACCATCGGGCCTCGCAATGACATGACGGCGAACTTCAGGGACACCCCCCTGGAGGCCGACCGGCCCGAGCTCGTTGGCCCTGGCGCAGCCCCGCTCCACGACCTCTCCACCCCTGAGGATGGACGGATGGCGTACAATGGACACGCGGGCCCTTCCGCCGAAGGGCGGGCAGGGTGGGATTGCCCTTTGCCCTCGGGAGGGGAGGAGCGAGGAGCGGATGGTCGAGCGGTACTGGGAGCAACTGAAACCTCGCGTCTTGCCGTACCTCACCCTCCGGTGGGTGTCCATCGTCACGGTGGCGCTGCTCGTCCTCCTGTACGTAGCCCTGGCGTCCCGCTACTTCCAGGTGCAAGACCAGCGGCGCGCGGTGGAGAGGGACATCGTGGCCCTGCGCGCCCGGGTGGGGACGTACAGGACGGCGAGCGAGGAGGTGGAGGCCAGGTACAAGCGGGTCCAGGAAGCCATTCCCCCGGCGACTCTCATAGAGACGGACGTCTTCGAGACGATGCTGAAGCTAGCCAGCGAGCATCAGGTGAGTGCCCAGATCCAGTTCAAGAGCGAGGAGACCAGGCAGGTGGGGAACAGGACGTACCGGGTGATCAACTTCTCGGTGGCGGTCTCAGGCTCCGGCCAGGCGGTGGAGAGCTTTCTCCGGGCGATGGACGGGGAGCAGAAGCTCCTGGAGACGTTGTTCCTGGGCAACGTGAACCTGTCAACGGGGGGGGGCGGCAGCGCCTCCATGGAGTTCCAGGTCTACACGCAGCCCAAGTAGCAGGCACCCATGGCCAGGAGAGTCGTTGGTATCGATGTGGATGCCACCTCCATCCGCCTGCTGGAGAGCAGTGGCACGCGGGTGGAGCGCTGGGTGAGCGCCTCCGTGGGCAGCGGGACGTCCCGCGACGGGACCATCACCCAGCCGACGCTTGTCGGAGCCCAGGTGAAGCGCCTCCTGAGGGCCAGCGGCCTGGGCAAGGGAGAGGTCGTGGCCAGCCTGAGCGGCATGTACGCCATGAGCCGGGTCCTCTCCCTTCCGCCAAAGCCCCAGCAGGAGGTGTTGCGGGAGGCCCATCAGCTCGCCCGGGAGAGCATCCCCCTGGAGGAGCTGCGGGTGGAGTGGGAGCTCCTGCCTGCCGACGAGACAGGCCAGGAGATGTTGGTGCTGGGCGTGCCCTCCGCAGCCCTGAGCGCCCAGGTAGCGTTGCTGCGCTCCGCCGGCCTCAAGCCCAGGGCCGTGGAGGTCAAGGGCATCGCCCTGGCCCGGGCCGTGAACCGCGAGCGGGCCATCATCGTGAACATGGAGAGCAGCAGCGCGGACCTGGTGCTGGTGATGAACGGCGTCCCACGCCTCATGCGCACCCTGCACCAGGCGAGCGAGCTATCTCCAGAGCGGAGGACCGCGGCCCTGGCCCGGGCGGTGGAGCAGACGGTCGGCTACCACAACGCCAACAGTCCCGCCCGGCCCATCACCGAGGACGTCCCCATCTTCGTGGTGGGGACCCTGGCGGAGGACCCTGCCGTGGCCCAGCTCCTGGCGGACCACCTCCCCTATCCCTTGGAGCCCTTCGTCTCGCCCCTGGAGATGCCACCCCACCTGCCCGCCGCTCGGTACGCCGCCTCCATTGGGCTGGCCCTTCGGCCACCGCCCCGGGCCAAGCTGGGGCAGGTCCCCGGAAGCGCTCTGCCCCTGCACATCAACCTCATCCCCCAGTCGCCGCCTTTCTGGATCCCGACCCCGGGCCGTGGGCTGTACGTGGCGGCGGTGGTGGCAGGCCTGGCAGGGGCCCTGTTCCTGTCCCAGCAGGCCACCGCTCAGCGCGCGTTCCTGCCGAGCTTGCGACAGGAGCAGGCCTTCTGGAAGCTCGAAGAGGCGCGGCAGAAGTCTCAGCGAGACGCAGTGATCGAGAAAGAGAAGGCCGTGTCCTCCTTCACGGAGCTGATGTCCCGGAAGGGCGGGAACGTGCGGCTCGTGAATCTGCTCCGGAGCCTGGCCCCTCAGGGGATCACCATCAACACCTTCGCCTTAAGCGAGTCCAGCGTGACGGTGGGGGGCTCCTCCACGGGCCCCCAGGCGCTCATCGAGTTCGTGAGGGCCCTGAGGGCCAGCGGCAAAACGGCCGAGAACGGCGCCTTCCGGCGCCACTTTTCCGAGGTGCCGTTCTCCTCGGTGGGCCAGGGAGGCGGTTCCTTCTCCCTAGCCCTGCCCCTCGCCAGGTAACGGGGCCAACGCAACCACGTCAGAAGGTCCAAGGGAGCGCTTCTGACGTGGTTGTGCATCCACGAGCGGAGGAGCCCGTGCCCTCAGCCGCTGCCCGTGCCCGGGGGAGCTATTCCGCCCCCGGCGTGCCGTTGACCAGGTACTGGGTGACCGAACCGTCGGTGGCCGCCGTGTAGCAGTACCTGGTAGTGCTCTTGGTGGCGTAGTTCACCAGGGTAGTAGTGCCGCCGTCGGCCGCCTGGTCGTGGGAGTACAGCAGGTAGCCAGCCTTGTCGGTCGCAGCGTACGTAAGGCCGGTGGGGTCCTTCTTCTTGTCCGCGCTGCCGGCCACGGTCGTGGAGTCTGGCCAGACGGCCATGTTGTTGGTCCCGACGCCGCACCCTCCAGAGGGCCCGTTGGTGACCCTGGCGAGGCTGCTCAGTCCGTTGGCGGTGAGCATGCCAGCCATGAGGGCCCGGACCTCGTTCCACTCCGTCCGGCGGGCCTCCTCCTCGCCGCGGCCCAGGAACCGGCCCACGTTGGGCACAACGACGGCCGCCAGGATGCCCAGGATGGCCACGACGATGAGCAGCTCGATCAGGGTAAAGCCCGCTTCCTTCTCCTTGCCTCTGTTCATGATCCTCGCTCCTTTCCTCTTCTGCCCTGCCAGCGTCATGAGAGCGGCAGGACGCCTCCCCCTCCCGTGCCCTTCACGTTAGCGTGGATTGGAGAGCTTCGCCATCGCCCAAACGGGTGATTTTTCAGGGCAATTCAACTATCAGGCTGCGGAAAAGGGGAGTCCAGAGTCCCGAGAGTCGGGACAGAGCCTGCCCTTGATCGAAGTGACGGGGCGGGGGTCTGGGGGGGTCCCCCACTGGGCACTGCCCAGACCCACGACTCGCTACCGTCGCCTGTCGCAGGTACGCTGCAACGCTGGTACATGGGGGTGCAGAAGCAAATTCCGAACAGCCTCTAGCAGGCTGCGGAAAAAGGGGTGTCCAGAGG
>JACQOS010000022.1 GCA_016202425.1 Chloroflexota bacterium | reverse complement strand
GTCCAGAGTCCCGAGAGTCGGGACGGAGCCTGCCCTGAGCGAAGTCGAAGGGACGGGGGTCTGGGGGTGTCCCCCACTGGGCACTGCCCAGACCCACGACTCGCTACCGTCGCCTGTCGCAGGTACGCTGCAACGCTGGTGCATGGAGGTACAGGTCGAAGACTCTTCGAGGGGTGAGGGTTTCCCGAATAGCCTCTATGGACCCTATGACGCCCAGCATATCTTCCAAGAGTTCAACCCTCAGGAACTTGGCGTGCTTCCGCTCTTCTTCGAAAATGCCTTCTACTGTCAGACGTGCGGAGGCATGGCAACTTCAAAGACTTGCCCCCATCCTGAAACGCACCATCTGGTTCTCAGCGGGACCCGCCTCCGGGAAATGCTTCGAGAGGGCACTGCACCCCCACCCGAGTTCACCCGTCCCGAGGTGGCACGCATTCTTCTCGAGGCCGCAAGGCAGGGATAATCACCCTCACCGACCCGCTCGGCCGAGGGCTGTATGGCCATGAGCCGCAAGAAAGCCCTGGAGTACGCCGAAAGGCTCCTCGCCACGCCCAGGTCCCGCGTGAGGGTCACGTTGCGCCAGGGGAGCCAGGGGGTAACGCTTCTGCATCAGCGGCGGGCCATCACGAAGTGCTATCTGAACCGTTCCGGGATTCGCGCTGCCACCCTCATGGCGCGGGTCCTGGGGATAAGCGTGCCGCCCCTGGGGGCCTCGGCCCACGCTGAGGTGTCCACCGGCGTGCTCTGGCGCGCCATTTCCATATCCTGCCTGGACTTCCGCAAGCGGGAGAGCTACGTCCTGGTGGAGCGGCTCCTGGAAGAGGCAGAGCTGATGCGGCAGACCTCGTCCGAGGGCGTGTAGGTTCCACCCCTTCCTCTCCTCGGTAGTTCCTGCCCCCAGGGTTCTGTGGCCAGCGCTACGACTTCAGTTGTGAGACCCTTCACGATGTTGACGGCCTGGGCACCTGTTGTTATGTTGTGTGCTGACAATTCATAAAAAGGGGGGGAACATGCGCACGCTCAGCCGCCTCAAGGCAGGATTGGCCGCAGTCGCTCTCCCGGTGGTGATGATGGCGGCGGGCGCCTGTGGGGCCGCCGAGGAGCCCGCGCCGACGCCCACCAGGGCGCCTGCAGCCGTCGCCACCCCAACTCCTGCGCCAACCACCACCCCAACGCCTGCGGGCGAGCAGCCCAAGTACGGCGGCATCGCCGTCCTCGCCCACCGGGTCGACCCACCCAGTTGGGACAACATGGTGAACCCGGATTTGTACCTGACCCTTATCGGCGGCGCGCTCTGGGGACCCGGCAACCTGGTGACACCTTGTCGTGAGGACGTGTTCCAAGTATGTCCCTATCTGGCGGAGAGCTGGGAGAGCAATGCCGACTTCACCGCATGGACCTTCAAGGTCCGCGACGACGTGCTCTGGCACGATGGCACGCCCTTCACCGCCAAGGATGTCAAGTGGTGGCTGGACCTCTCCGTCAATGGTTCGCCTCCCGCCCGGAAGCCCGCCGTCTATGCCCCCCGCATGGGCCCCATCGAGAAGGTGGACGTGGTGGAGGGCAACAAGGTGCGCATCATCCTGAGAGACCCCGTCGGCGTGTTTCCTGCCCTTTTCACCGACCGGAGTGTACGGATCACGCACCCCCCTCATCTGATGCAACCAGAGATAAATAAGGGGAATGCGACAGTGTCCCCCCATGAGGTAGGGTATGTAAGCACCGGGCCTTTCAAGATGCTGAAGTACGACAAGGGGAGCAACGTTCAGGTGCGGAAGTTCGACAAATACTGGGAGAAAGACCAGCGTGGCCGCCAGCTCCCCTTCATGAACGGCGTTGACTACCCCATTATCCCGGAAGGCGCTGCTGGCCTGGCGGCTTTCCGCAGTGGAAGGATCGACAGGACAGCCGTAGGTCTCGGTTCTTACTTGATCCCTGAGCAGAGAGCAACGCTGAAGCAGGAGATGGGCGACAAGGCCAATATTGTGCTCTTCCCCGCCTATGGGAAAGCGATAGGGATGAACGCGCGCAAAGCGCCATACAACGACGTGCGGGTGCGCCAGGCCCTGAGCCTCTGGATCGACCGGCAGTCGTACATCAACGGGGTAGATAGCGGCGACGGCGAACTGCTGGCCGTCTTTGCGCCCAAGTCTCCCTACACCAACCCAGACTTTCGGGAGTGGCCGGGCTGGAACCCCAAGACCAGGGAGCAGGATCGCGTGCGCGCCAAGCAGTTGCTGGCGGAAGCCGGCTACCCCAGTGGCTTCAAGGTCAACGTCGTGGCAGCAACGTTCGGGGTCCGCCAGGGCGAGTGGCTGGTGGGAGACCTCGCGGGGCTCCTGGGGGCAGCGAACCTGAAGCTGGAGGTGTTGGACATCGCCACCTATAACAACCGGATATGTGCAGGGGGCTTCGACCTCTTGCAGCCGATCAGCAGCGGTGTAGTCAACCGCCATCTTCCAGAGCTTGTGGCGGCCGGCTACAGCTCCACCAACAAGTGCGCCTACTTCCAGCACGACGACAAGAAGGTGGACGAACTCTTCGGGCGCATCGCTGCCACCGGCGACCCAGCGACGCGTGTCAAGCTGGCCAGGGAGCTCGAGAAGTACTTGTCCATAGAGCAATGGCTGGCCATAAACGTTTCGGCAGAGCGTCAGTACGTGGCCTTCCGTGACTACGTGAAAGGCTGGCCAGTACCCGCCTGGAACCCTGAGAATAACGCCGACTACGCTACCACGTGGCTGGACAAGTAGTCTGGCCACAGCATCACGGCAATGCGGACCCGCAGGGCGAGCGCCGTGTAAGGCCAGGCGACCCGCGGACGAGCTGTCTCGCGCCTCGACGGAGCCCTTGCCACACCCCAGCCCAGCAGCCGCAGAGGAGGTGCCATGAAAACCAGCCCTTCGAGCCAGAAGCAGAGGGACTACATTGGCAAAGCCATTGGCCTCGTTGAGCGGGACCAGCTCACCAAGCTGGCCATGGACATGGTCAACATCCCCAGCCGCACCGGCGAGGAGGAAGACCTGGCCCGCTTCATGGTGGACTACATGGCCGGTTTAGGGCTGGAGGCCTACTACCAGGCCATCGAGGAGCGCCGTGGCAACGCCATTGGCCGGCTCCGGGGCAGCGGCGAGGGGCCGGACCTGATGTTCAACGGCCACCTGGACACCACCTGGGTGGGCGTCGAGCAGGAGGACTACCCCAGTACCGGCCTCCGTCCTCAACCCGAGGCCTTGAAGCCCATCGCCCGGTTGGAAGGGGACTGGATCTCCGGCCTGGGAATCTGGAACATGAAGGGGGCCGATGCCTGCACCGTCATCGCTGCCGATGCCGTGAAGCGGGCAGGGGTGCCCCTGAAGGGAGACGTCATCCTCACCCTGGTGGCCGGCGAGATCGAGAAAGCCCAGGTGGAAGCGGCCATGAAGGACTACACGGGTCGCCACTTCCGGGGCTCCGGGGTGGGCACGGAGTTTGCCCTCAGACATGGGGTCACGGCGGACTTTGGCATCAATGTAGAGCCGGATGAGCCGGTGAGCTCTGCTACCGCTGGCTTCTGCTGGTTCAAAGTACGGACCAAGGGGCGCACGGGCTACGGCCCCCGCAGGTCCACCGCCAAGAACGCCATCCTCGACATGTATAAGGTCATCGAGGAGATCGAGGCCTGGGCCAAGGAGTATTCCCGGCAAACCACCGAGGAGATGCAAAGCCCTCAGGCGAGTATAGGAGCCATTGAGGCCGGCTGGCCTTACAAGCCCTCGGCCATCCCTGGCGTGTGCCAGATCTACGTGGACGTTCGCATCCTCCCGGAAGTCGCCCCGAACAGCATCAGGCGGGAGTTCGGCGAGGTGCTGGGGCGAGCTAGAGCCAAACACCCTGATCTCGATGTGGACTTCGATATGTACTTCTCCCGACCCGGCACCCGCACCGACCCTCAGAACTGGATCGTCCGGTCCTGTATGGGAGGCTATGAATGGGTGACCGGCCGACGCCAGGCGCATGCCAACGGCACCAGCGGCTCGCGAGACGACAGCTTCATGCGCCTCTTTGGCATCCCTACCGCGAGTATGGGCCCCACCAGAGGCCGGCCAGAGCAAGGGGGGCTTCCCTTCTGGGCGGGAGAAGCCATGAACATCAACACCTTGCTAGACGCCGTCAAGATCTACATCTACGCCATCGTGGACACGTGCACGCGGACCCGGGAAGAAGTAGGCCTAGCAGGCCGCTGAAAAACCCTTTCGACCATCCCCCTTGCCCCCTTCCGGGCCAGGAAGGGGGGGGAATTTATATCTGGGGGACACCCCCAGACCCCTGCCAAAGGGGCTTCGCCCCTCTGGACACCCCTTTTTCCGCAGCCTCCTAGAACGCCGCGCCGTGGCTCAGGGGGATCGCTGACGTCCCTGGAGGACTGGGGTGAGCGGAGGGATTCGAACCCTCGATCTCCAGGGCCACAGCCTGGCGCCTTGACCGCTGGGCTACGCTCACCGCTTCCGCCAACGCATCCTAGCATCCCCCTCCATGCCGGTCAAACGGCGCCGACGGCTCGAAGACTCTAGTCGACCGGCGCGACAGTGACCACGGGGCGGCTCGCCGGTATAATCGTCCCATCCTCTCACAGAGGTGTGCCAGGAGTGAGGCCGACCGCACGATCGCCCCGAAAGGCCCAGCAGCAGTTTGGCCGGCAGGCCGCCTTCTACGCCCGCAGCGTCGCCCACAGCGCGGGTGATAGCCTGAGGCTACTAGGGGAATTCGCTTCCCTGACCCGGTACCGGGTTGCCGTGGACCTGGGGACAGGGGCGGGGTTCACCGCCTTCGCCGTCGCACCCCTCGCCACCCATGTGGTAGCCATGGATGTCGCGCCAAGCATGCTGGACGAGGCGCGACGGCTGGCGGGAGAGCGCGGCCTGGCAAACGTGGGATTCGCCCTTGCGGAGGCGGAGAGCATCCCTTTCGGCACGGGTTCCGTGGATGGTCTGACCTGCCGCTCCGCAGCCCACCACTTCCACGACGTGCCGGCTGCCGTGGCGGAGGTCTGCCGCGTGCTCAAAACGGGGGGCGCCTTCCTTCTGGCCGACACCGTGGCCCCCGAAGAGGATGCCCTGAACCATTGGATGAACGAGGTGGAGCGGCGGCGAGACCCTTCGCACCAGCGCGACCTGAAGGTCTCGGCCTGGCTGGGTCTCCTTGCCAGGACGGGACTGCAAGTCACCCACGCCACGATGACGACGGTGGAGTTGGAGTTCAACGACTGGGTGCAACGCTCCGGGACGCCCGAAAGGGCGGTGGAAGGGCTACGCAGGGACTTTCTCACCGCGCCGGACGACGTGAAAGCCGCCTTTGGGGTCCAGCCCAGGGGCGAGAGCATGGATTTTCGCTGGCCCATGCTGGTGGCGCGAGCGGTGAAGGCGTGACGTTCTGGACGCCGGAATTCCTGGCGGGAGAGAGGGCACCGGCCATCCTCTGGGCCCGAGAGGGCCAGCTCGCCCGCTCCCACCGGCCCGGCTACCCTTCAAGCCGGCCAACCCATGACCATGTGGACCGGTGGGTCCAGGCCGCCGTTGGCCTGGGCATCAGGAGCATCGTCTGCCTGCTGGAGCCCGCCGAGCTCCAGCTCTACGATTCCCTCGACCTTGGCGAGGGAGGGCTGCTGTCCTGCTACAGAAGGGCTGGCCTCGCGGTGTCCCATATCCCCGTGGCCGACTACAGGATTCCGCCCCTCGCGGAGCCGGAAGAGACGGCAGTGTGGGAGGCCTTCCAGCGCATGGAGAAGCCGGTGCTGGTGCAGTGCAGCGCGGGGCGGGACCGGACGGGTGCCGCGGTCCAGGCCATTCTCCAGAGAGTGGATGGTCGCCCTTGCGCCCCCGGCGGCTCCCGGACCCCATAGACGAGAGGCCCGCTAGAGCTGCCACGCCTCCTGGCGCCACGCCATGTCCCAGAAAGCGTACTCGTACCGGGTGCCCACCACGTAGGCGGCCTCCATGCGCTCCCGCTCCGCTGGACCCGCCTGCTCCGCCAGGCGGTCCACCAGCTTGAGCAACCAGTCGGCCAGGGCCTGGTACTCGGGGGAGGAGTACATGTCTATCCACTCGCCGTAGAGAGGCTGGTGGGCCGGCTTCCCCTGGCGCGCCAGCGCAAGCCCGATCTCGCAGTAGCCCCACAGGCAGGGAAGAAGGACGCAGGCGAGCTCGGCGAAGCTGCCATGGTAGGCGGCCCGCACCAGGAAGTCCGTGTACGCCTGGGTGGTGGGGGTGGCCTGGGTAGCTTCCAGGTCCGCGGTGCTGATGCCGAACCTGGAGCAGTAGCTCCGGTGAAGGGATATCTCCGCGGTGAGGGTGGCGTGGAGCAGCTCGGCGAACCGGGCCATGGACTCCAGGTCCGGGGCCTTGGCGCAGGCCAGGGCGAGCGTGCGGGAATACTCGATGAGAAAGACGTAGTCCTGCCGGATGAAGTGCTTGAACCGCTCCACATCGAGGCTACCGTCGCCGATACCAACGACGAAGGGGTGCCGGAAGATAGCCTGCTGAAGGGCATTGGCACGGGCCCGGATGGCTTGCGTGAAGCTCAAGGGATACCCCCTCTGGCTCGACGACGGGCGGGTGGGGACCGCGGGATGGCAGGCAGGGCTTCGAAGGGGCGGCCCCAGCCGCTACTGGCCAGCCCCACCTTTGCCCTTGGGCTCTCGCTCCTGCGACCTCTGAGCGCGGCGGCGGATGATCTCCTGGAGCACGCGGACGCTCCTGCCGATGACCCGCATCCTGAGGCGGCTCCGGCGCTTCTTCTCGCGGCGCTGGCCCCTGGTCTCCTGCTCCTCGGTCATTTCGCCACGGAGCCATCGCCCTCGGCCAGGACGCGCTGGGCGGCGGCGACGCTTTCGCCCTTGGCCACTTCGAACCCCTCCCTGGGCAGGACCTGCTCCAGGGCGGAGAGCAGGGAGAAAACGGCGGAGGGCCGGGAGTTCTCACCCATGAGACCGATCCTCCAGATCTTGCCCGCCATGGCCCCCTGCCCCCTGCCAATCTCGATGTTGTATTCGTTCAGGAGGGCCGAGCGTACCTTGTCGTCGTTCAGGCCATCGGGAATACGGACGGACGTGAGCACGGGGAGGCGGTACCCCTGCTGAGCAAAGAGCCCGAGACCCAGGGCCTCTAGGCCCGCGTGGAGGGCGGCGCCGTTGCGCCAGTGGCGTCGGAATCGCGCCTGGAGGCCCTCTTCGAGAATGGCCCGCAGTCCCTCCCGCAGGCCATACAGCATGGAGGTTGGCGGCGTGTGATGGTAGGAGAGGTTCTGGGACCAGTACCGCTGGGTGAGGTTCAGGTCCAGGTACCAGCTATGGGGAGGCGTCTTGCGCTGGCCCAGGACCTCTTCCGCCCGCGGGCCAAGGGTGATAGGCGCCAGGCCAGGCGGACATCCGAGGCACTTCTGAGAGCAGCTAAAGGACACGTCCACGCCCCACTGGTCCACGGCCACCTCTATCCCGCCCAGCGAGGTCACCGCATCGACGATGGTGAGGGCGTCGTGCTCGCGGGCTACCCGGGCGACCTCTTGGACGGGGTTGAGAACGCCCGTGGAGGTTTCCGCGTGGACGACAGCCACGGCCTTGACGCGCTTGTTCTTGCGGAGCTCCGCCGCGACGGCCTCCGGGTCCAAGGGCCGGCCCCAGGGGGCCTGGACCTGCACCACCCGGGCGCCGCATCGCTCCCCGATCTGGGTGAGCCGCTCGCCGAAGAAGCCGTTGACGCCGACCACAAGGGTATCGCCGGGCTCCAGGACGTTGCCCAGGGCCGCCTCCATACCCGCGGAGCCTGTGCCGGAGACAGGGAGAGTGAGGCGGTTGCCGGTCTGGAAGACCAGCCGAAGCATCGCCCGGATATCGTCCATGACCCGGGCGAAGTGGGGGTCAAGGTATCCCAGCACCGGAGCCGTCATGGCCTGGAGCACGCGGGGGCTCACGTTGCTGGGTCCAGGGCCCAGGAGCAGACGGGCGGGCGGGTGAAACTCTTGGAGATAGGGTTCCATGGGCATCCTTTCTTGGCCTGGCGACCCGGGGTCGTCCTGCGGCAAAGCCTGGCGCAAACGGGCTCCATTATAGCATCACGGGCCGGGACCGCCGGGGTCGGAGGTTTGCCCAGGCTAGTTCAGCCGAGCGCCCTGGATGGCCAGGCGCTTTCTCAGCTCCGCCAGCACCCTGCGGTGCTCTCGGCTCAGGAAAGGTGCCAGGAGGGTGAGGCGTTCCCGAGCGGTAGGTGCCTCCAGGACGCGCTGCCGCTCATCGTTCTCTCCCCTCAGCACCGCGGCGATGTGGAAGCCCAGGGCGACGGGGTCGGTAGGGCTGGGGACCTCTCTGGTCCAGCCACCTTGAAGGCCCAGGAGGGCCTTCAGGTAGCGCTCGAGCTTCGTCCGTAGGGCCTGGACCTCCTCAGGCGTGGGCGCCGGTTCGCCCAACTGCTCCTGGGGGAGATGGACCTGGGCGATGACGTAGGGGCTCCACTGAACGATACGGTCGATGAAGAGGCGGCGTTCCCCCATGACCACCAGGTTCATTTTCCCCTCCTCCAGGGGAGTCACCCTTCGGATGTGCGCCACCGTTCCAATGGTGTGAGGGAGCGCCGGCTCGCCCACCTCCTGGCCCTCCTTGATGAGCACGACGCCGAACCGGGAATCGGCGTCCAGGCAGGAGCGGACCATCTCCTTGTACCGCTCCTCGAACACGTGGAGGGGAAGCATCATGGAAGGAAACAGCACGACATTGAGGGGGAAAAGAGGTAGCGAGCGCTCTGCTGCTTCCATGGCGTGCTCCCGCATTGGGGGCTCGGGAGTCCCGGTGAGGCCCCGCCGACCGGCCCAGGCGGGCATGCCGCTCCCGGGGCCCCAGTATAGCCTCCAACTCCGTGCGTTGGAAAGCATGGGGGCGTAAAACGTGGCAGGGTGGTAAACTACAGGCATGGGCAGTGAGCTTGAGGAAAACCTGTTCGAGCGCTACTCCTACCACTCTTGGGCGCCAAAGCAGCTCCAGGAGCTCTTTCCCACTCTCAAGGACGCGCTCCACGCGCTTGGGACGAACCCGAGCCCAGAAGCCGCCATGGTGTTCTTCTGGGAGATGCTCGACCCCGCGTCAGAAATCGGTGAAGCCGATGACGAAGTGCTTGATGTGGACTGGCTGGAAAGGGAGATGTTCCCTGAGCCTGGTTCGCGACCAGCATACTGGATAGAGATGCGGCATCGGCTCGAAGAACGGAATCGAGAGATTCGTTTGCGTCGAGCCAGCCAACTTGAGGACCTGTTGGAACGTCTGCAGCCAATCCTGGTACCTGATGAGCGCCTTCGTGAATTCGATGTCTGGATATTTGGTCACATGGCAGCAGCTTTGGCAGTCTGGTTGGAGCGGAATGGTGGCGGTTTCTCAGAACGCTATTGGGAAGTTGTCGACCGAGCGCTAGCCCTGTTCCAACGGCCTACAACCGAGAATAACCGGTCCTGGGAGGAGGAAACGGAGTTCTCTTTGGACCTGGTGACGTCTAAACGGCTAGTCGAGGCATTTCTATGGTCTAAGGCCTTCCACAAGCATAACCTGGAGTTCTCGTCGGAGCAGGCGCTGGAGTGCCTCTACAAGGCTTCGATGTTGTGCGCTCAGGCAGATAGTGACCTCTACGACTGTGTCACTGGCTTCCAGGGAGTAGAAGACTGGATGTTGCTGTCCTCTGGACAGGAACACCGGTGGGTAGGGGACAAGCGGGTCGAATCCGGCCCCGGGCTAGAGGCCCCAGGGGCTGGATTCCACTTGATTTCGCACCTCGTGCCGGCGCAAGAAGCTGTGGATGCCTTTGATCGACTATTTGAGGAGGCGCCTGACAAAGCGAACTGGGACCAGATCGCTCGCCTGTGTACGGTGATTCAAGGAATCTGGGAAGAACCGACTCCCAATCCGGAAGTGAAGTGTAAGTCCTGGCCGTTTGAGCAGACGGCCCGAGATTTTTGGGTAATGGCGCGGGGGCTCGCCCTCAAGAAAATGAGCCCTGACGCTCTAGTCTCTTTTCTACGGCAGACCGAAAGGTCGCAATCGGAATCTCGGCTGCGAAGGTATTTCTTCGATGACCTCTGGGAGAGGCTCTCTGCCAAGGCTCAACAAGCTCTGATCGCGGCCGATCGTGCCTTTTGGGCATCTGAAGGCCGGCGGGACGACGTCTTTGAGAACTTACGGTTGGCAGTCGAGGAAGTGGTGGAGCAAGTGCTGGCTGCTCCATTCAGGCATTGGTTGGAACAGAACAACTTGACTCATGCTGCAGCAGCATCCGCTAGTGGAGAGCAGCGTCGAGAGCAGGCTTTCCTTCCAATTTCTCGCCTGGTCAATGAGTTGTGGAAGCAGAGTCGGCAGCGTTTCCGTGAGTTTACAAGTACCAAATACCCTGGCGTGGATCCAAAGTTCTGGGATAGGCTCCATCGAAATTTGAGGGAACTTCGCGACGTTCGAGGCAAAGCTGTTCACCCTGAAGATCGCGGCGTGCCAACAGGCCAGGCGATAGTAACTCAATACCGCAGGTTCCTCGGAATCGGCCAACCGGGCATCCTCCCGAAGTTGCTGGAACTCGAGCCGCCTCGCAACAAATAGCGAACTCATCTCAAAAGTTTGAGGCTAAGGGGTATGATAGACAAGAACATTGAGCGAGGAAGAGGAGTATGGCTCACGAGCTCACGGATGAGCAGTGGGCAGTCTTGGCGCCGTTGCTGCGAAAAAAGGGGGCGCCAGGTAAGCTACTCCGGTTGGCATCGGGGACGTCTCGGGGCAGGAAGACGTGGGCCTCCATGCCCGCTCGGGCGCAATAGGCTGCCAGGGCACCCCCGGCGTTCCCCGCCGAAGGGATGGCCAGGCGGCTCAGCCCCAGCTCTCTAGCCCGGGACACGGCTGCCGCGAGGCCCCGAGCCTTGAAGGTACCCGTGGGGTTGACCCCCTCTTCTTTGATGAAGAGGGAGCGGCAGCCGAGCTGGGCACCCAGCCGTCGCGCGGATAAGAGGGGGGTCATCCCTTCGCCCAGGGAGCACACCGAGTCCGGGTGCCGGACCGGCAAGAGCTCGAAGTAACGCCACAGAGAGGGCACTCGCCGCGCCAGGGAGGTGCGGCTCAGGGCCCGCCGGGCGCGCGCCAGGTCGTACCGGGCGAAGAGCACTTTCCCGCAAGTCGGGCACGTCCGGTGGGGCTCCTCCGCGGAGCAGATAGCGTCACAGGCGGTGCACTCCAGGTGGTCCAGGGTGCTCTTCATCGCGGGGGCGTTGGTCTCCTTCCTTCTGCCACTTGCCATCGGGCAGCATACCACGGCCGGATCGCGCCGCAGTCTTCAATCCGGCGCCTCTTTGCGCTAAAGTAGGGCGTTGCGGCCATGTACGACATCCACTGCCATCTGCTGCCGGGCGTTGACGACGGTCCTGAGACTCTGGACGATGCCCTCACCATGGCCTCGCTGGCCAGAGAGCACGGGACCCGGATGGTGGTGACCACGCCTCACGGCGCCCAGGGCTGGGCGCTGGGAGGCAAGGATGCCATGGCGCAGCGGCTCCAGGCCTTCCGAGACCATCTGAAGGCCCGCGGCAACGACCTGGAGGTGACGCTGGGCGGCGAATACCTCCTGGAGCCTCGATTGCTGGGAAGGCACCGGCAGGGGGAGACGATGGGCCTGAACGGCTCCCGGTACCTGCTGGTGGAGATCGACTTCTTCCAGTACCCCCTCTACACGGAGGACCTGATGTTCCAACTCCAACTGGAAGGGGCCGTGCCGGTGCTGGCCCACCCCGAGCGCCAGGCCAACATCCAGGAGCGCCCCGAACTGCTGGCCACGCTGGTGGAACGGGGGGTGCTGGCGCAGATCACCGCGGGAAGCCTGCTGGGGGCTTTCGGGCCCAAGGCCCAGAGAAGTGCGGAAACCCTGCTCCACTTGGGGCTGGTCCATGCGGTGGCTTCGGACGGCCATAGCGCCGTGGGCGCTCGACTCCCGGTCCTGGCGCCCGTCATGGAGCCCCTGCAACGACTCGTGGGAGAGAAGGCGGCGGAGACGCTGGTGGTGACCAATCCAGCAGCTATGGTTGCGAACGGGCAAGTGGTGGCCGTGAATGTGAGGGCACCGCGCCGATTTCTCCCTGGGCGCGGCCGTCGGCCATGAAGGCAGGGGACCTCGCCCCAAGGGGGCACGCCGGGCCGATGCATCCCCCCAGTGCCCCGGCCGGGGCCGTAGCAGAGGGGCCTGGGGCGCCGCAGCGGAGGCGCCTTCAGGGCCTTGGGGCCGCGGCTGCGCTGCTCCTGACGGGGCTGGTGGTTGCCCGCGGGCTGCTCAGGCCGGGGTTTCCTCCCGGCGTGGATACCCCCCTCTTTCTTCATCTGAGCTGGTTCGTGCGGGAGACGCTGCGGGGGGCAGGAGGTTGGACCGACCCCTACTGGTACGGGGGGTTCCCCTACCTGGTTGCGTACCCTCCTCTGAGCTACGTCGTGACCGGCGTCGTGGCGGCCATCCCTGGGGTGGGGCTGGTCTTCGTCTACAAGGTGGTGCTGCTCCTGGCCTACGTGGGCAACGGCGGGGTGGTCTACCTGCTGGGCCGGGAGTTGGGGATGAGATGGGTCTGGGCCCTGGGAGCTGGACTGGTCACTCTCCTCGCGTACCCCTTGGTGGCGGCTGCCGGCCTTTGGGGCTGGTACAGCACCGTGGGCGCCATGCCCCTTGGCATCGCCGCCCTGGTGGGCCTGGAGCGGGCCTATCGGGAGGGACGGCGCTTTCCGGCCCTCTGGGGAGGGGTGGCCCTGGGTCTCTCGGTGCTCGCCCACCACATGACCGGCTTCGCCGTAGCGTTGGCGCTGCCCGGGTGGGTGCTGTTCTACCTCTTCCGTGAGCCGTCCCGGCGCCCGGACCTCTATCGAGCGGTCCTGACGTTCGTTGGAGCAACCGTCCTGACGACAGCGGTGTGGATGGTCCCCTGGTTGGTGCACCTGCTGGAGGTGGGATTCCGAAGGGAGGAACCGGGTCTCTGGACCTTTCCCCTGCGGGTCTACCTGAAGGCCCTTACGGACTGGGGTCTCGTTGGCCAGTACACCTACCCCAGCTATGTTGGAATGGGCCTGCTGTTTGCCGGCGTCGGCGGCGTGGTCCTCTCCCTGACCACGGCGTCCCGCTTCACGCCGTACGGCATCCTGGTGCTGGTGCTGGTGGGCTTCAGTGTTGGTGAGCAGGCCAATCCCCTGGTCCGGGTGTGGCCCTTCGCGGGCCTGGACGTGGCCCGGTTCCAGCTCTACGCGGTCCCCTTTGCCGCGCTCCTAGGGGCCGCCTTCGTCCAGAGGGTGGGCGGTGGCTTGAGGGACTGGGTAGGCCGGACCACGGGGCGGGGCTGGGCCAGGGGGGCTGCGGGCGCTGCCCTGCCTCTGCTGGTGCTGGGGTCTCTGGTGTGGGACGGGGCCCTGGCCTCCCAGCGGCTGTTCCAGCCCTACCGGGTGGCCCCGGGATTCCAGGAGGCCCTGGACTGGTTTGGACAGGAGGGGAGCAAGGGCAAGGTGCTGGGAGTAGGGTTCTGGAACTGGGACGACTTCCTGCTGCCGTACTCCGTGCGCCGGCCAGTGGTGGACGGCTGGCACGACGAGGGGGCGGCCAACTGGCGCGAAGTGCGTGCCCTCCGTATGATGATGTGGACTGGCAAGATCGATGTCCCGCAAGCACACCGGCTCCTGGGCCAGTTGGGCGGACGGTTTATCGTGGTGCAAGACTACGTCCCTGGGGAGTCGCCCACCAAGTTCCGGCGCGCCCTGCGGGAGCATCCCGAGCTGTTCCGCGTGGCGGCAGACTGGGGCGACGTGACCATTTTCGAGCGACTCTCGTCTTCCTGAGCGAACGATGGCCCAACGATTGAGCGCGAAGCTGGGGCAGGTGCTGGGACTGCTGGCCGCTCTCCTTCTCGTGAGCTCCCTGGGCTGCTCTGGCAAGGGAGAACCTCAGGAAGGCGACAGGGGCGGAGGGCAGGACTCCGGAACCGGAGGGGCTGGGACTCCGCCGGTTGAGGCCTTCGCTTCCGTCATCATCGCGCCGCCGGAGGAGCGACGGCTGAGCCGCATCGAGGTGGTCCCTCGCTTCGCCCTGGTGCCCGCCGGGGAAACCATGGTGTTTTCCGCCATTGCCTACGACGAGGCGGCCAGGCCGACGGACGCGAGGGACCTGGAGGTCCGGTGGAGCATGAAGGACCTCCAGGCGGGCACCATTACCCGGCGTGGCGTCTTCCGGGCAGGTCTCCAGACGGGCGTGTTCAACAGCGCCGTCGAGGTCGTCGTCACCAGGCGTGTGGGAGACCAGGCGGTGACGCTCCAGACCCTGGCCTCGGTCTCGGTGACGCGGCCCCTTGCTCAACACGACATCAGCCGCGTCTACGTGTTGCCGGAGGAGGTCCAGGTGGAGCCAGGGGCGACGATGGAGTTGGCCGCCTTGGCCCTGGACCGGGATGGCGTCTCCATCCCCGACGTTGTCTTCACCTGGGAGATGGTGGTGCCCGAGGCGGGGTCCGTTGACCGGCAGGGCCGGTTCACCAGCGGCAGCGACCCCGGCTATTTTCCGGGAGCCATTCGCGTGGCGGGTCAGAAGCGGGGCGACACCATTCGCACGGCGGTATCGCTGGTGCCTGTGGAGGTTCGGCGAGGGGATGTGGGGCAATCGCCTACCAAGGTCAACCTGTACCCGCAGGCCGTGACCCTGCGGCCGGGGGACACCATCGAGTTCCGGGCCCTGGTGTTGGACCAGCGAGGGAGGGTGCATCCCCAGGCGGAGACCTCATGGAGCTTGAAAGACCCGGGTGCCGGTACGCTAGACAACCGGGGCCGTTTCCGCGCTGGGCTGCAGCCTGGCACCTATCCCAACCTCGTCGAGGTGACCGTCGTCCCGCAGGGCAGCCCGCCTGTGCGGCTAAAGGCGAGCGCCACCGTCACCGTAGTCAAGGCGGTGGAGCAGCCCACCCGGCTGGAGCAACTGGTCCTGACTCAACAGTTGGTGCGGCTGCGTCCTCAGGAGTCCATGCAAATGACCGTTACTGCACTTAGCCGTCGGGGCCAGGTCATCGCCTCTCCGAACCTCACCTGGACCGCCCCGGAGGCCCTGGCCCGGGTCAGTCCCGCCGGCAGGGTGACGGCTGTTGGGGAGCCTGGCGTCTACCAGGACGCGCTGGTGGTGACCGCCAGCGAGGGGGCAGGTGCGGAGCGGGTGACGCTGACGGCCAAAGGCACGCTGATCATCCTTGGCCCTCTGGCCCGCGTGGAGGTGGTACCTCGGGAGGTGCGGGTGGCGCCAAGGCAGATGATCCAGTTCATCTACGTGGCCTACGACGTCAACGGCGTGCGCCTCTTTGACACCCAGGCGCGGTGGGAGATGGTGGACCCCAAGGTAGGGACCATAGACAACGCCGGACTGTTCGTGGCTGGGGAGCGTCTGGGTGAGTATGGGGATGTTATCCGACTCAAGGTGACGCAGCCTGTGCCCCGGGAGCGGAGGGGGTCGTGAAGTCCGTGCGACGCCGGGGGCGCAGTGCCTGGCCCTTTCGGCTGCTCACCTCTGGGGCGACGGCAGGCTGGATGGGCCTCATCTTCTATCTCTCCTCTCAGACGAGCCCGCCGGGGAGTGGGATGTTCTCCTGGCTAGGCTTCCTCCGGGACATGCTGGGCCACCTGGGGATGTACTGGGTGCTGGGCTCCCTGGGCCTGGCGTGCACGGGGAGCTGGAAGGCCGCCGCCTCGCGGCACGTGGGATGGGGGCTCCTGGTGATGTCCCTGGGATCAGCCTACGGCCTTCTGGACGAGTACCACCAGACGTTTGTCCCTGGACGTTCGGCCTCCCCGCTGGACGTGCTCGTGGATGCGGCGGGAGTGGCTGCGGGCGTCTCCACCCTTTGGGGGGTGGCGCGGCTCAGGAGGGGCGCGGAGCGGTGAAGGTCGCGAGCCTGGGATGGTGGGCCCTTGGGGGGGCGGCCCTCCTGGTGCTGGCCACGGCCCCCGGGGCGGTTGTCCACGGCCAGCCTGCGGCCCAGGGAGCGCAGCCCGAGGTGTTGGGTGTCGTGGTCATGTCGCTTGCCGTGAACCCTGGCGAGCCAGTTCCCGTGGAGGTCACGGTCCAGAACCCACTGACACGGGAGGTGGAGTTTGGCATTGCCCTCCTGGTGGATGAGGTCCCGCAGGAGGAACGGAGGGTACGCCTGCCCGGGCAGGCCAGCCGCACCCTGCGCTTCGCGGTGACCCGCTCCCAGCCGGGGGTCCACGTGGTGCGCCTGGGGCCCCACGCCGCTACTTTCCAGGTCCTCTCCGCGGACGTCCAGGTGCGGGAGCTGTCCGTTGTGCCTGGCGTGGCAGCTCCCGGTGAGGTGGTGGCGCTGAGAGCTACGGTAGAGAACGTGGGAGCGGCTCCAGGGGTGTACCAGGTGCCGCTCATAGTTGAAGGGGAAGTCAGGGAGGTGCGGAGCGGCCTGCTGGGTGTGGGCGAGAAGGTGACCGCGGCCTTTGAACTGCGGGCGCGGGGTCCCGGCAGCTACTCCGTGCTGGTAGGGGCTGTGCATGCTGCCTACACCGTGGTGGGCCCTCTGTTCGACGTGGCTTTGCCCTCCCAGCTCCCTCTCAGCGTTGTCACGACATCGGCACGGGGTGCCGGAGGGGAACCGTTGGCCATAACCCGGGAGGTTGTCTCCCTGGGCTCTGGGAGCGAGGGCGTCATCATGCTGCCAGTGGCGTTGCCTCCCGGGGCGAAGCTGGCATCCTTTTCCGACGAGGTTTCGGGAGTGGCCTACGATGGGGAAACGCTGAAGCTGCCGTTGCGGGACGCGGAGTACCGGGAGGTGGTGCGCCTGGAAGTCCAGCCGGCAGCAGTGACGGGGGAAGGCTCGAGGGCGCGGGTGGCCGTGGGGTCCCTGCGCCTGGTGATACTGGAGACCACGTTGCCTCTTGCGGATTCCCCACCGGCGCCGGGCCCGGTGACCTTCGGTGGCGACTTTCCTCTGTCACGGCTGGACCCCGGGATGGTGACGCGCTTGACCCCGGGGCGCCGTCCCCCTGCCGAGGCCCTGGCGAGACTGGAGGTGGTGGCCCGGGACCAGGGGTACACCGTGGAGGCGGTGGCGCTCGCCACGCTGGAGATGTCCCTGCCGGAGGCTGGTGCCCAGGCGGGTAGAGTAACCTTTGGCATCCCCTCCAGCTCCGTGGGCGCGGTTGAGGAGCTGGCCGTGGCGCATCTCTCGGCGGAAGGCAACGCACGGTTCTACCCTGTCAGCAACGCGACTCAGAGGGAGGGACGGACCCTCGTAGACGCGGCCGTGGACCGGGCCGGGGGCACGTTCCTGCTGGTGAGGCGTTTCCGGGCACCCCGGGTGACGGTGGAGCGAATCATTCTGTCGCCTTCGGTAGGCCCGGTGGGTGTTCCGATAGAGGTGCGGGCGGTGGCGGCCGCGAGCGGCGATGTCAGGGAAAACACCCATGCGCTGCTGCGGGTGGACGGGCGACCGCTGGCCCTGGAGCCGTGGCGGCTCGGGGCCGATGGCGTTCGCAGCGCAACGTTCGTCCTGACCCTGGAGAGCCCCGGCGTGTTCACCGTCGACGTGGAGGGGAGAACGGCGTCCCTTACTGTCGCGCTGCCCGACGTGACGGGGCAGGTGCAGGTGGTCACTCTTTCGATAACCCCTACCGAGACGCGGCCCCGCCAGCCCATCGAGGTGCTGGCTACGGCGGCCAATGTGGGGCCTCGCCCCGCGGTGGCCGAGGTGGTGCTCCTGGTCAATGACTTCCCCATCGTGAGCCGATCGGTGGTCATAGGCTCGGGGGAGCTGCTGGGACTCCGCTTCCGGTGGGTGCCCGAACGCCCGGGGCTGTACACCATCGGCCTGTTGAATGCCCGGGGGACGGTCCGGGTAGTGGTGCCCCCGGTGCCTGCTGCTTTCGAGGTGACCGAGCTGAGGGTGGAACCTGAGACCATCCCTCCCGGGGCGTCGGCTACCGCCACGTTCCTCCTGCGCAACGTGGGGGAGGAGTCCGGGGTCTACCGGGGGAGGGTCTTTCTGAACCAGCAGCTTGTCTGGGAGGGGGAGCTTACCGTGGAAGGCCTGACCACGCTCCCGGTCTCGGTGCCCGTTCAACCTGGAGGGCGAGGGCTCTTCACGGTGTCCGTCGCCGGGCGCCAGCGCGAGCTGGTGGTGGTGTCCGCAGAGGAGAGGTCGCCTCTGGTGCTGGAGACGGTGACCGTGTGGCCCCCGACAGTGCCCGGAGGAGAGCCGGTCACGGTGGCCGTGATGCTGCGGAACAGGAGCTCCACGCCCGCTAAGGGTGTCGTCACGGTGCTGGTGAACGGCGAGAGGGAAGGGGAGCGGGAGGTAGAGGTGGGAGGTGAGCAGAGCACCCAGGAGGTCTTCAGCGTTGCCCGCCAGGAGCCCGGGCTGTACCAGGTGGACGTGCGCCAGGGCGTGATTGCCCAGGTGGTGACCTCGGCCCGGCAGGGGCAGTTCCTGGTGACCCGGCAGCGAACGCCTCCCTCCCTGGAGGTCTCCCGGGTAGAGGTGCTCCCCCAGCCAGCGGCCCCGTTCCAGTCGGGCGACGTGAACGTGTTGCTGGCCAACTTGGGGGAACAGGACGGCGTCTTTACCCTTTCGGTGTCGGTGAGCGGGCAGGTGGAGGAGCAGAGAGAGGTCGCCCTGGCTGGACAGACGAGCCGGGTGCTCACGCTAACGTTGGCGGGGCGGGCGGCAGGGACGTATGATGTCGAGGTTCAAGGCGTGAAGGTCCAGTGGACGGTCCGGGCGCCGGCTCCAGGGGTGCCCACGGTGGCGCCACCGCAGGCGGCGGGCCCCGCACCGTCCAGGGTCCGCCTGGAGCTTCTGGGAGCGGGGGCGGTCGCGGCTGCCCTGGCCCTGGGGACCTTGGCGCTGATGTGGAAGCGCCGCAGGGTCAGGAGCAGCTAGTGTCCTGTATCCGAAGTTCGCCGCAAATGTCATTGCGAGCCCCGATGAAATCGGGGCGTGGCAATCTGGCGG
>JACQOS010000189.1 GCA_016202425.1 Chloroflexota bacterium | reverse complement strand
GGCGTTGGCGTAGGTGTGGGTGCCGGCGGCTCTTCCCCGGAGGCGAACACCTGGATGCGCTGGTTCCCGTAATCCGCTACGTAGACGTTGCCGGATGCGTCCACGGCGACGCCGCTGGGAGCGTTGAACTGGCCATTGCCGGTGCCGTAGCTCCCCCACTTGGCCAGGAAGGTGCCTTCAGAGGTGAACTTCTGGATACGGTTGTTGTTATCATCCGCCACGTAGACGTTGCCCAATGCGTCCACGGCGACGCCGACGGGGTAGTTGAACTGGCCGTCGCCGCTGCCGAAGCTGCCCCACTTGGCCAGGAAGGCGCCAGCGCGCAGCGCAACAGCAGGGGCCGTGGTCGGCGTGGGGGTAGGGGTGGCCCGCACGGGCGTGGGGGTAGGCGTGCGGGTGGGCGTGGGGACACGCGTAGGCGTAGGCGTAGCGGTAGGCCTTGGCGTGGGAGTAGGCCTTGGCGTGGGGGTAGGCCGGGGCGTGGGGGTAGGCGTCGGGACCACCAGGATGCCCCCGGAGAGGGCCAGCCTGTCGGCCTCGGCGGAGGCGCGCAGAAGGACGAACTCCCCCTCAGCCGTCGCCGCGCCCACATCCCGCGCTTCCGAGAGCGTCTGGCGCAGGGACTTCTCCACGTCGGGGGCGGCCGCCTTGGCCGAGGAGTCGCTGCGGAAGAGGAAGGCCCACTCCAGGGCCACGCCCTCGCCCGGCTCCGCCTCGCGGGCGCTGTAGGCCGCCGCGCGGCACCCGCGCAGTTCCAGGCCGAAGCAGCGGGCGTCCAGGGCCACCTGGAGCCCCTCCTTCACCTTGCCCAGGGCGCGGCGCAGGTCGGAGTCCTCCTTCTCCAGGAGGAACCCCGTGCCCTGGTCCAGGGTGCGGACCAGGTCGCGGGCGCCAGACCGGGGGGAGGTGAACGCCACCAGCTTGCGCTTCTGGAACAGCGCCACCGCCGTGTCCTCGTCCCTGTCCTCCCAGACCGGCACCTCCTGGACGGTGGACCTGCGGAACCCCTGGTCTCGTAGCTCGTCCTCGATGCCCTCCCAGTCGAATGTGCCCGTCAGGAGGAGGAGGTTGACGTCGCCGCGCAGGTATTCGTACCCGTACCCGTAGCCGCGGCCGGAAGCCGCCCCGTCCCGGGCGATGACCATCTCCGTGACGTCGTCCAGGGCGACGCCGATGTCCTCCAGGAGGTCCGCCTCATCTTCGAAGTCCTCCTGGAGGTCCTCCAGGTCGCTCTTCATCAGCGCCTGGACGTTCCAGCGGACCACCTGCCCGTACCCTTCGGGGACCAGGCCCAGGAGCCCGGGCGGGCCCTTGGGCCCGGCGCAGGCCACTTGGATCGCGGGCAGGGATGCTAACGCCATTGCCAGCAGGAGCGCTAGCCGCACACCTCTCGGTTTCATGGCTGACCTCCTCTTGCAATCGGGTTGCTGATCCATCGGCCTCGCGGGCCTAGTACTTCCTTTCACAAATCCCCGTACACAATGTCATGCTTGAAATCCCGCTCATCCTGAGCCCAGTCGAAGGACATGAGCGGGATTTCCGCTCGTATGGTTCGACAAGCTCACCACGAGCGGAGCATGATGACGCCCTTTTCTGCAAGTAGGTACTGGTCGTGGGACCGTCAGTCCACCCTCCTTACCGTGATGACCCAGGTGGCCCGGAAGGCCTCCTTGCTGGCGGCGCCGGCGGCAAAGAAGGAGTGGAAAGGCTCCACCAGGGGGCGCCAGTCCCTGGCGTAGGTGGAGCGCATAGCGGGCGGCAGGGCGTCCACGACGGCCTCGATGACGCCCGCCAGGTTCACGAACAGGACGCTGACGGCGTCTTTGGGGGCCATCTCCAGGAGCCGGGAGAACTCCGGGGAGGAGGCCAGGTCGCTGTTCTTGCCGTCCAGGGTGTCGGCCATCTGCTCCAGGGCGTCCAGGGTGCTTCCCAGGGCCGCCAGGTCTTCGGTAAAAAGGTACCCTGGGGAATATCCGCGGAACTCCTCGGGCACCCTGCGGCCTTGCAGGTCCAGGGTGACGGCCTCGTGGCTGCCGAGTATCTCCGTCCGGGTCCGCACCCCCAACCCGTCCTCCAGCACGCCCATGAGGCGGTCCAGGGTCCTCTGGAGGGGGCGCGTCTCCTTCACCTCGGCCAGGAGGAGGGCGTTGACCGTCCCCGGCGAGGAGTCCTCGAAACGGAAGTCGCTGGGCAGGACGGCCACGGCCAGCTCTCCATCGAGCTGGTCAATGACGTCGCGCTCCAGGTCCGTCCCAGTCGCCTCTCGGAAAGCGTCGAGGCTATCGGCCAGGAGCTGGGCGGTGTCCTCGTCCATGTCCTCCAGGGTCTCCTGGACCTGCCCCCAGGCCTCCTGGAGCCCGCTGAAGGAGAGGAAGAAGAGGGTGTCCTGCGGCAGGGCCCTGGCCGTCGCAAGGCGGTTCCGCGTCTCCACCACCCCCAGGCCCGTGGGGTTGTCGGAGTAGAAGTCCATGCGGACGCCCTGGTCTACGAAGGAGGAGGAGAGGGCCACGGCCTCCGGGATGTTGCGGCTTTGCCCGGTGAAGGCGCCCCCCCCAAGGAAGCCCGTGAGCCCGTCGTACAGGTCGCCGCTCCTGGCGAAGAACAACATGAACCGGTCGGAGGGGAGCTGCTTCCGGACCCGCACGAAGGCATCGTCCCGGGCCAGGGACCGCTCCGGCGGCGACTCCATGTCCTCGATGAGCTGCTCGACGGTGTCCCGGCTGCCGCCCATCACCACGTAGCGGTCGGTCACCGCGAAGCTGGCCTCGTCGTTCTCCTCCTCGAACAGGGATGCGCCGAGATAAGAGTCATCTTGGAACTCCTCGCCCATCTCCTCTTCCAGGAAGTCGACCAACTCCTCCAGGAACTCCAGCGAGGCATCCCGGTCCTTGGTCTGGAGCAGGACCACCCACTCGGGCTCGGTGCGGAGGTCGAGGTCCAGGAGGGCCACGGTGATGTCCCTGCCGAGCCAGGGCAGGACGTCGTCCGTGAAGTGGATGCCCGTGGCGTCCCGGAGGTCGTCCAGCAGCTCATCGCGCCTGTCGATGAAGCCTGGGGTGTCCTCGAAGGTGGCCCAGAGCCTGCGGGCCCGCAGGAGCTGGCCCGCCCCGGGGCGCAGGCTGATGGTGAAGTAGGCCTGGGTGTCGTCGGGCAGGAACCTGGCCGTCGCCTCCTTCGGCGCGGCGAACCGGCCAAGGACGTAGAGGCCGGCGGCCACGGCCGCGATGATGACGACGAGGACCACGCCTCCCAGGATGAGGAGGCCCTTTTTCCTGGAACCGCCGCCGGACTTTCCTGAGTCCTGTGCCTGTGCCATGGGGTCACCTCCTTCGAGTGTGCTCGCGGGCGCTGGAAGCGCCCTCTGTCCTCATGCCGGTGGTGCCGAGGGTCTCGGCAAAGACCGGCCTCCTCTGGGTCATGGCGGTTCTACCTTGACGGTCAGGCCGAACCTGGATATTTGGAGCGTTCGCTCGGCGTCGCCGGGGTCGGTTACCAGGACGCGCCCCCGCACGGTGAACTGGTAGGGGAGGCCGTCGCCCGCGTCCGTGAGGACCTCCACCGAGGTCCTGCCCTCCCGGGCCACGTCGTAGAAGAGGATGCCGAAGGCAGCGGGGGCGATGGCCCCGGAGACCCGGTGAAAGGAGCGGCGGCCTATCTTCGCCATGCCCTCGTAGCGCGGGGCTTCCAGCCTGAGCATGAGCTTGGCGATGTTGTCGCCAAAGTCCAGGAAGTTCACGGGCAGGAGGTCCGCATCCACGGTGCTCCACTTTCCGCTGAAGGGGTCGCTCACGTAGGACGCGCGGTCCAGGATGCGCATCTCCATCTTCAGGCGGGCGGTGACGTCCACGGGTTTGAGGTCGAAGGAGGCCACCAGCCGGTTCGGCCGGGCCCAGTCCCCTTGGGTCTTGAGGAGAATGAGCCCTGGCAGGGCTATGGTGGCATCGCTCCTGTCCAGGAGCTCGAAGTGAAAGCTGGTCTGGGCCCGCAGGGCGGCGGCGCTGCTCTCCAAGAGGGTGGCGGGGTCCGGGGCAGGCGGCTTCGCGGCCTCCTGGGGGCCGCACGCCAGGGCGGCCAACAGGGCAAGGGGAAGCACGAGGAGGCCCGGAGGGGAAGCAACTGCCCCGGCACGCCGTTTCATGGCGGGCCGAACATAACACCAGCCACCAGGAAGGTCAAGGCGGAGGACGGGTCTGGTCAGTGTCGCGGACGCCTGGGGCGAGTTTCGCTAGGAAAGGTGCAGGGGCCGCGCCCATGGTGCCCTTCGCACTGCCAGGGGGCATTATGGCCGTGGCCTCCTCTCATACATGAGGAGCGCGGGCAGGGCCGCCGCCAGGCTGAGCCACGCTCCCGTCCTGAAGAAGGCGGAGTATACCGCCAGGGCGCTGCCCGTGACGGTGGACTGGTACGACGTCAGGCGCTCCTGGAAGAGTCCGGCTGTCTCGCCGGCTGCGGGCAGGGGTAGGGGAAGCCCTGCCACCAGGGCCCGGAAATGGCCCATGCCCCACGCCGAGAGGGCCGCCAGACCCAGGGTCATACCCAGCATGCGGGCGACGGTGATGAGGGCGGCGGCTGTCCCCCGGTACTCCTGGCCTCCTGCGTTCACCGCAACCGTCAGGATGGGGGCGATGACCAGGCCGAACCCCAGCCCGCCGGTGAGCAGGTGCAGCGACAGGGCGGGCTCGCCAATGGCCAGGTCCCAGCCGCTCATCCAGAGGAACCCGAGAGCACCCAGGCCGAGACCCAGGATCGTGGGGATGCGGGTCCCCAGCCAGCGGCTGGCATACCCGCCCAGGACCGCGCCCACCGGGATGGCGCCGGTGAAACGCATCAGGCGCAGCCCGCCTTCCAGGGGCGGGTGGCCCAGCACCGTATCGGTCATGAGAGGCACGGTGACCAGGGCCATGATGAGGGCTCCGCCTACCAGGAGCTGCGTGGTGAAGGCAGCCAGGAAGGGGCGGGAGAGAAAGAGGGTGCCATGGAACAGGGGCTGGCTGACGTGGCCTTCTGCCACTACCAAGAGGCCCAGGAGAGTAAGCCCGGAGGCGAGCAGCCCGAAGGAGAAGGGCGAAGCGAAGGTGAAGGTGGAGGGCTGCCCCAGGGCCAGGGTGACTAGGGCGAGGCCGCCCGTGGCGAGCGCGCCTCCCCGCAGGTCCAGGCGGGAGCGTCGGAGGGGCGCCTCCTTCACCGCCAGGAGGCCGGCCAGCAGCAAGGCGCCCAGGGGGATGTTGGCCCAGAAGATCCACCGCCATCCCGCCAGGTCGATGATCAGCCCCCCATACAGCGGCCCCAGGACGCTGCCGGCCTCCGCCGCGGCCCCCACCACACCCAGCACGACGCTCCTTCGTGCGGCAGGAGCCCTGGCGCTGGCCAGCGCCAGGGCCGCAGGGACCATGGCACCGCCGCCCAGGGCCTGGACGATCCTGGCACCGATCACCCATCCCAGGCCTTGAGCAACGGCGACCAGGGCCGAGCCCGTGGCGAAGAGGAGCACCGCTCCCAGGTAGAGGCGCCTATGGCCGTAGACGTCTCCCACTCGCCCCAGCAGTGGCATGGCGGCGGTGAAGCCCAGGAGGTACGCGGTCACGATCCACGCGGCGTCGTCCAGGCGGGTGACGTCGATCTCCAGGTCGAACATCACCTCGGGGAGGGCCGTGACGACGACGGTCTGGTCGAGGGAGGCCACGAAGACGCCGGCGCACACCAGCGCCAGGATCAGGTTGGGCGGCAATGGTCTCAGGGCCACGGCAGCCTTTGCCTGCCTCCCCGACGATGTTCTCCCCGACGGCCCTGGGGCGCCGAGGATAGCCCTCTTCTGCCGCACTGTCAACCACCTGTCCTCCCCTGGCCCAACGCGCCGCAAGCCTGTTCCGTTGACATGGGCCTTCAGGGCTCCTACCATCGGGGGCGCTGTGCGACCAGCGCTGACTGCCTTTCGCAAGGAGGCCCGGGAGATCGGGCCTCGCCGACTGTTCTTTCTGGGGTCCCTGACAGCGGGCCACGTGGTGGTCCACTGGTACACCCAGCTCCTCCCGCTGGTGCTCCCGTCCCTGAAAATGAAGCACCATCTCAGTAACATCCAGGTGGGGACTATCACCACCGCGCTAATGGGGGCGGGCAGCGCCGTGGCGCTCCCCTCAGGCTACCTGGCGGATTTCTACCCGAGGAGGAGGGCCATCATCCTGACGGCAGCCATAGTGGCTTATGGCCTGGCGTACCTGCTCATGGGGGCTGCCCCCTCGTACATCTGGCTCCTTCTCGCCGCCGCACTTCTCGGGCTCGGGTCAGCCCTCTGGCACCCGTGTGCGCTGGGCGCCCTGTCCCTCCGCTTCCCCGAGCGGCGAGGCATGGCGCTCGCCATCCATGGGGTGGGAGCAAGTGTGGGCGACACGCTGGCGCCGGTCATCGTCGGCGCCATCATCAGCGTGTTCCCCTGGGAGCCGGTCCTCCAGGTCCACGTTATTCCGGCACTGGTCGTCGGCCTTCTCCTTCTGCGGGGCCTGGGTTTCCTGGGGGACGGCGCAGGCGCCAGGCCCCAGTGGCGGTCCTACGCCTCGGGTATCCGGGACATGCTGGCCAGCCGCCAGGTCCTGGCGGTCATGGCCTCCCAAGCCCTCACGAGCATGGCCAGGCTGAGTGTCCTGACGTTCCTCCCTATCTACATCCGCGAGCACCTCAAGGCGTCGGACCTGGAGCTGGGCGTCTATCTCATGCTCCTGTACGTGATGGGCGTGGTCTCCCAGCCGGTGATGGGCGTGCTTTCCGACCGGCTGGGCCGGAAGGCCATCCTGGTGCCCAGCTTCGCGACGATGGGGCTCCTGTACCTGGCGATGGGCTTTGCCGAGAGAGGTATCCAGCTCGGTCTGGTCATCGGTGCGCTGGGGATCTTCTTCTACGCTATCCTGAACGTCGCCCAGACGGCGGTGATGGACGTGGCGGAGGCGAGGGTGCAGGCCAGCACGATGGGAGTCATGGGCCTGTTCACTCAGCCCGCGAGCCTGTTCACCCCCATACTGGTGGGGTACCTGGTGACGGTCTTCGGGATCAAGACAGCGTTCTGGTATGCTTCCGCGGCAGCGCTCATGGCGAGCGCCGTCCTGGTGCCCGTCCGGTTCAGGAGGAGCTTGGGGGCCGCGCCGGGCCAGTAACGCTTGCCTGGAGATGGGCGTGGGCGAGGATTGACAGTCGCCAGGGGCGTCACAGTATAGTGGGTTACGGTTCGTCGGCATTGGGCGACGAAGAGCGCCCGGCGGTCTGCAAGTAAGGAAGGTGCCAGCCCCTGGGGGTAGCCCGCCGGCGCTCCGGTCCCCGGGCATTCGCCGAAAGGAGGCGTGGAACATGGCGAAGATCACCTATGTGACATATCCAGGCAATCCCAAGGCTGAGGAGGAGATCAAGAGCCGGAGCGTCCTGTTCATCGACAACGAGGTGGCCCAGCAGGTCCTCACCATGGAGGACTGCCTGGACGTAGTGGAAGACGCCTACCGGGAGTTTGGCCTGGGGCGCGCCACCGCCAGCCGCGCCCACCATGAGATCCCTCCGCTGGAGGGCGATACCTGGCTCAACTGGGCCCCCATGGTGGCCGCCCTGCCCAGGCTAGGGGCCGTGGCCATCCGCATCCGGTCGGACTTCTTCATGTCCAGGCAGGACCGGCTGGTGAAGTATGCCGTGGCCCCGGGCAAGTTCTGCGGCCTCATTCTCCTCTTCAGCACCCGGGACGCCGCACCCCTGGCTATCATGAACGAAGGCCACATCCAGCACATGCGGGTGGCCGCCGCGGGGGGCCTGAGCGCCAAGTACATGGCCCGCCAGGGCGCCTCCACCCTGGGCCTCTTCGGCACGGGCGGCATGGCGGTGGCCCACGCCTGGGCCATTGCGACAGCGAGGCCGCTCAAGAGGATTCAGGTGTTCAGCCCGAACCCGGAGCACCGCAGGGCATTCGCCCGCCAGGTGGGCCAGGACCTGGGCATCCAGGTGGTGGCCGTGGACGAGCCCAGCCAGGCGGCGGAAGGGGCTGACATCCTGGCCGCCTGCACCAGCGCCCGGGTCCCGGTGGTCTTGGGCCAGTGGCTCAAGCCGGGCATGCACGCCCTCTCCGTGGGCCACGAGGAGTTCGACGACGAGGTGTTCCGCCGCTGCCACCGCTACGTCTACTCCCGCGCGCCCACGACGCAGAGCTACGTCGCTGACCCCGAACGGAAGCCCCCCTCCTGGAGGGGGGGCGAGGAGTACGACACCCGCTGGACCCGCAGGGAGCGGAGGCTCTTGCCAGAGGAGAAGATGGCCTTCCTGTCGGACGTGATCCTGGGCAGGGCGGCGGGGCGCGCCAGCGATGAGGAGGTCACGGTGTTCACCAGCCAGGGGATCCCTATCCAGTTCACGGCCACGGCGTACAAGGTCTACGAGAAGGCCAGGGAGCAGGGGCTGGGAAGGAAGCTGCCGCTGGCCTGGTTCCTCCAGGACATCTCCGACTGAAGAGCGGGAGGCGGGCCATGGAAGGGATTCGCTACGTCACGTATCGCGGCAATCCGGAGGCGGACAAGGAGATCGCTGGCCGCAGCGTGCTGTTCATCGACAACGAGGTGGTGCCGCAGGTGCTCACCATGGAGGACTGCCTGGAGGTGGCGGAGGACGCCTACCGGGAGTTTGGCCTGGGATACGCCACCGCCAGCAGGGCCCATCATCATGTGCTCCAGCCGGATGGCCGGACCTGGTACCGTTGGGGCCCTATGGCCGCCGCCCTGCCCAAGGTCGGGGCCCTGGCCATCCGCATCAAGTCCGATATGTACCCCCACGCGCGGGACCGGGTGGTGAAGTACTGCGTGGCCCCGGGCAAGTTCTCCGGCATTATCCTGCTCTACAGCACCCGGGACGGTGCCCTCCTGGCCATCATGAACGACGGCCATATCCAACACATGCGGGTGGCTGCGGCGGGAGGCCTGAGTGCCAAGTACATGGCCCGCCAAGATGCCTCTACCCTGGGCGTCTTCGGCACCGCGGGCATGGCGGCCACCCACGCCTGGGCCATCGCCAAGGTGAGGCCCATCCGCACCATGAAGGTTTACAGCCCGAACCCGGAGCACCGCAGGGCCTTTGCCCGCCAGATGGGCCAGGACCTGGGCATTCAGGTGGTGGCCGTGGACGAGCCCCGCGAGGTCGTGAAGGGGGCAGACATCGTGGCAGCGTGCACCAGCTCGCGGGTGCCCGTGTTCCGGGGGGAATGGCTTGAGCCTGGCACCCACGTGGTGTCGGTGATCCCCGACGAATTGGATGACGACGTGTTCCGTCGGTGCCACCGGTATGTCTACTCCCGTAACCCGACGTCGGAGAACTACGTCGCCCACCCGGAGGCCCGGGACATCCCCGGCTGGGAGGATGGGGAAGACCTGGACACCCGGTGGGTCCTGCGGGAGCAGCGGCTCCTGCCGGAGGAGAAGGTCGCCTTTCTGTCGGACGTCGTCCTGGGGAAGGTCCCCGGCCGCGCCAGCGACGAAGAGATCACGGTGTTCGCCAGCCAGGGGATCCCCATTCAGTTCACGGCCACGGCGTACAGGGTGTACGAGAAGGCCAGGGAGAAAGGGCTGGGAAGGAAGCTGCCGCTGGCCTGGTTTCTCCAGGACATCTCCGACTGAGCCCGCTCGCCCTCCGACAGGCTCATGGCGAGCGGGGTCGAAAAGATGAAGAGAGGCGGCCACCTGGCCGCCTCTCTTCATCCTGAGCCTCTTGCCCTCGAGTGCTGGCTTCCCTACTTGTCCAGCCACATGGTGGTGTAATCGCCGTTGGAGTAGGGAGTCACCTGGGGGAAGTTCCAGCCCTTGACGTAGCTCCGGAAGGCGACGAAGTTCGCCCCATCTTCCCCGACGTTGAGGGCGAGCCAGCTCTCGATGGAGAGGTACCGCTCGATCTCTCGGCCCAGCCTAATCCGCTCCTGCTGGTCAGACACAGCAGCGATGCGGGCGAAGAGTTCGTCCACCTTCTTGTCGTCGTGCTGAACGTAGGAGCACGAGTTGGTGCTGATGTAGCCTCCAGCCACGATCTCCGGAGAGTGGCGCGCTTCGACGCCGCTGCTCAGTGGCTGAACGAGCTCGAAGGCACCCTGGCAAAGCTTGGCGTTATACGTGGCAGTGTCGAAGACGGTCAAGGCCACGTTCGGGGCCCCCAAGAGCCCGTCAAGCTGCCCCTTGAGCCACTCGGCGTAGTTGACCCAATTCTGCCCGGTGAGGATGTTCACCTTGAAGCCGTTGGGGTAGCCGGCCTGGGTCAGGAGCTCCTTGGCCCGCTTGCGGTCCTGCTCCTTGGTCTTTTGATTCCATCCCGGCCATTCCAATACGTCGGGGTTGGCCAAGGGCGAGGTCTTGAACCAGACGGCCGATATGTTCCCGTAGCCGCTCTCGATGGCGTCCATGTACGACTGCCGGTCGAGCCAGAGGCTGATGGCCTGGCGAACCCGCACATCGTTGTACGGCGCCTTGCGCGCGTTGATGCCCACCAGCTTGCCGAAGGTCGGAAACCTGATAACGTACGCCTTCTCACCCATCTCCTTCTTCAGGGCCACCTCTTGCTCCGGGGTGACGTATCGGCCAGCACCAGGGGCCGTCCTATCCAGCCTGCCGGTGCGGAAGGCGGCGAACATGGTGGACTGCTCTGAGGTAACGATATTGTCAATGCCATCGGCGTACGGGAGCTGGCGTCCTTGCTTGTCCTTTTCCCAGTACTTGTCGGACCTGCGCACCCGAGCGACAACCCCCTGGTCGTACTTTTGCATCTTGTAGGGCCCCGTGCCCACCCAACCCATTTCGTTAGGTGCGACGTTGACGTTCCCCTTATCGAACTGGGGCTGCGCCAGATGGCGAGGGTGTTCGACCATCGTACTACCCTCCTGGCTAAACAGGGCAGGAAACGCCCCTACGGGTGATTTGAGCGTGATCTGAAGCTTGTTTCCCGACACCACTTCCACCTTCTCGATGGGGCCCAGCGTTGCCGCATACCTGGCTGGGGTGCGCACCTTGTCTCCCACCTTGACTCCATTCTTGGCCAGTTCCACCCAGAACTTGGCATCCTCGGCCGTGAAAGGCGTCCCATCGTGCCAGAAGACATTGTCTCGGATCTTGAAGGTCCAAACCGTCAGGTTGGAGTTGCTCTCCCAGCTCTCTGCCAGAAGAGGACAGGTCTGGAACTGGTTCTCCCGGCATGCCGCGGTCAAGGAGCCGGTGCCAAATATCAGCATGGAGATATACGTCAGGTCCCCGCCAGAGGACCGCATGTGGTCCCAACCCCGGGGGTCGGTTCGATGGGCGAAGACGGCGATGCCGCCGTACTTGGGCTGCTCCCCGGTGGGGATTGGCGTGGCCGCAGGCGCGGGGGTGGCCGTGCCCACAACGACGCGCGCCGTGGGGGTCGGCGCCGCCGTGGGGAACGACGCCGTCGTGGGCGTCGCCGCCGCAGGCGCAGGTGCCTTGGTGGGAGTTGGCTCCTCCGCCGCGCCGCAGGCCCCGGTTGCCAGGCCCACCAGCACGGCAGCGCCAAGGACGACGGCCATCATCGGGATGCGTTTCCCTACCACGACGGACCTCCTTCTGCTGGTCTTCATCTCCCTGGGACGCCCGTTTGTCTAGAACTCATCTCACTAAGGCCCCCTCTCCCGTCTCGGGCGGGAGAGGGGGGAGCAGGGCTCGCCCTGCACCCCTATGTACCAGCGTTGCAGCGTACTTACGACAGGCGACGGTAGCGAGTCGTGGGTCTGGGCAGTGCCCCCAGTGGGGGACACCCCTTTGGCAGGCTCAGGGCAGGCCCCAGGCCCCTGCCAGAGTCCCGACCTGTCGGGATGGACTCCCCCAGAAAGGAGTTTTGAGACAGGTTCGTAGGGTCTCGAGCCCCGCGCGTTTCTCCCCTACTTGTCCAGCCAGACGGTGACGTAGTCGGCGTTGGAGTACGGTGTCACCTGGGGCGGGTTCCAGCCCTTCACGTAGTTTCGGAAGGCGACGAAATTGGCGCCGTCCTCCCCGATGTTGAGGGCGAGCCAACTCTCGATGGAGAGGTACCGCTCGATCTCCCGCGCCAGCTTGACGCGCTCGGCCTGGTCGCCGATGGCCTGAATGCGGGCGAAGAGCTCGTCCACCTTCTTGTCGTCGTGCCGGATGTAGGAGCATTTGTTCGTGCTGACATAGCCTCCCGCGATGGCCTCGGGCGAGTGGCGCGCCTGGACGCCGGAGCTGAGGGGCTGGATCAGGTCGAAGTCCCCGTCGCAGATCTTCTTGTTGTACGTGGCGCTATCGAAGATGGCGATGTTCACGTTGGCGGTCCCCATCAGGGGGTCGAGCTGCCCCTTCAGCCACTCGGCGTAGTTGATCCAGCTCTGCCCGGTGAGGATGGTCACCTTGAAACCGTTGGGGTAGCCGGCCGAGGCCAGGAGCTCCTTGGCCTTCTTCTTGTCCGCCTCCTTGGTCTTGGTGTTCCAGCCGGGCCAGGTGAGGACGTCGGGGTTGGCCAGAGGGGACTTGGCGAACCAGACGGCGGAGATCTGGCCGTAGCCGCTCTCGATGGCGTCCATGTAGGACTGGCGGTCTATCCAGAGGCTGAGGGCCTGGCGGACGCGGACGTCGTTGTAGGGTGCCTTGCTGGCGTTGATGCCGATGAGCTTGCCGAAGGTGGGGTAGCGGTAGACGACAACCTTGTCCCCCATCTCTGCCTTGATGATCTTCTCCTGCTCGGCGGTGATGTAGCGTCCCGCGTAGGGGGAGGTCCTGTCCAGCCTGCCGGCGCGGAAGGCGGCGACCATAGTGGACTGCTCCTTCATGATGGGCGCGTCTATGCCGTCGATGTAGGGCATGGCCCTTCCCTTGGCGTCCTTCTCCCAGTACCTGTCGAACTTGCGGTACTGGATCACGGCCCCCTTGTCGTACTTGAGCATCTTGTAGGCGCCCATGCCCACCCAGTTGACCTCGTTGGGGGCTAAGTTGACGTTCCCCTTGTTCAGCTCCGGCTCGGTCAGGTGCTTGGGGAACTCGAGCTGGGCGGTATCGTTCTGGGCGAATATGGTGGGGAAGGCCCCCATGGGGGAGGCGAGGGTGATGCGGAGCCTGTTGCCTGGCTGCACCTCCATCTTCTCAATGGGCCCCATGGTCCCGGCGAACCGGGCGGGAGCGCGTCCCTTGACGCCCTTGAGGGCGAAGTCGAGCCCCCACCTCGCGTCCTCGGCGGTGAAGGGCGTGCCGTCGTGCCAGAAGACGTTGTCCCGGATTTTGAAGGTCCACGCGGTGAAATCGGCGTTGGGCTCCCAGCTCTCGGCCAGGTAGGGGCAGGTCTCGAACTGGTTGTCCCGGCACTCGCGGGTGAGGGAGCCGGTCCCGTACATGAGCATCATGGGGTCCTGCAGGTCGGACCCGGAGGTCCGCATGGTGTCCCAGCCCTGGGGGTCGTTCCTGTGGGCGAAGATGGCGATGCCGCCGTACTTGGCCTCAGGAGGCGCGGGCGTGGGCGTGGGTGGCACCGGGGTGGGGCTGGCCACCACCGTGGTGGGTGCCTTGGTGGGCGCCGGTGTGGGCGCCTCCGCCGCGCCGCAGGCCGTCGCGAGCAAGAGCAGCGCCAGGGTGACCCCCAGCACTGCAAGCAGCCGGTACGATCCGTGCCTCATGGTCTCCCTCCCCTGTGAAGTGTCCCGAGCACTGTTCCTGCTGGAGGGCGGCGGGCTGTGTCACGGCCACCGTTCCTCTTGGGCGGGAATGGTAACACAGTTTCCTACCGGTGTAAATGGGCCGTTTCTTCTGCCCGGGCAAGGGAATCTCGCCGTCATCACCCGTTTGTTTGCTAGAAGTGGTTCGGAAATTCGTCTCGGGGGAGTCCAGAGGGGGGCTGTGACCCCCTCTGGCGGGGGTCTGGGGGTGTCCCCCAG
>JACQOS010000186.1 GCA_016202425.1 Chloroflexota bacterium | reverse complement strand
CGCTCATCCTGAGCTCAGTCGAAGGGCATGAGCGGGACTTCCTCTCCGCTCGTATGGTTCGACAGGCTCACCACGAGCGGAGCATGATGACGCGCTTTTTCGCAACCAGGTACTACTGTCCAGGAGGAAGGAGCGCCGCGGTAGCCGTCTGAATGGCGTCCACCAGAGGCGCCGGGTAGATGCCGATGAGGACGGTCCCTATTACCAGCCCCGCCAGCAGGCCGCCCGTGACCCACGACACGCCCACCGGGGCACTGTCCTGCGCCCGCTGGAGGTAGATGACGCGGACCACCACCAGGTAGTAGTAGAGGGAGATGAGGCTGTTGAAGATGGCCAGGGCCGCCAGCCAGAGCAGGTCGGCCTGGGCGGCAGCCAGGAAGAGGTAGAACTTGGTGATGAACCCAGCGAAGATGGGCAGCCCCGCCAGGGAAAAGAAGGAGACGGTGAGTGCCATGGCCAGGAAGGGGTTGCGGTCCGCAAGACCGGCGAAGTCCTGGACCTCCTCCTTGCCCGTGGCGTTGTAGAAGGCGATCACGGCGACGAAGGCGGCCAGGTTGGCGACACCGTAGCCGACCAAGTGCAACACCAGGGCGTTGGAGGCGGCGGCAGAGACCGTGACGCTGCTATCGGGGCTGATCACTCCCAGGGCGGCCAGGCCCACCAGCAGGTACCCCACCTGGCCGATGCTGGAGTAGGCCAGCAGCCGCTTGATGTTGCGCTGGGCCAGGGCTACCAGATTGCCCAGTGTCATGGTGGCCGCAGCCAGCACCGCCACCACCAGTTGCCATTGCCCAGCCACCGGCAAGAAACCCTGGGCGAAGAGCCGGACCGTCAAGGCGAGGGCAGCGGCCTTGGACCCCACGGCCAGGTAGGCGGTGATGGGGAGAGGCGCCGCCTGGTAGACGTCGGGCGTCCACATGTGAAACGGCACGGCCGCCAGCTTGAAGCCCAGGCCAGCCAGAATGAGCACCAGGCCTATCAGGAACGTGGGGGGGAGCTCGGCCTTGCGCTGCAGGGAGTTGTAGATGGCCGCAAAGGACGTGGGATTGCTGGCCCCGCCCTCCTGCGCCAGCCACCCGTACACCATGCTGATGCCGTACAGCAGCAGCGCCGAGGCGAACGCGCCCAGCAGGATGTACTTGGTCCCCGCCTCGTCGGACCGGGGGTGCTCCCGGGCCATGGCGACCAGGATGTACAGGCTAAAGCTCAGCAGCTCCAGCCCTATGTAGGCCGTCAGGAGCTCTCCCGCCGCCGTCATGAGCATCATGCCCAGGATGGAGAACAGCACCATGGCGTAGTACTCGCCCGGATGGGCCAGGTGCTTCTGGACGAACTCCCAGGAGCCCACCACCACCAGCACGCCGAGAGCGAGGAACGCCACTTTGAAGAAGAGGGCGAACCCGTCTATCAGTATCACGGAGCCGCCGGAGTTGGCGTCTGCTCCGGAGAGGGCCACGGGCGCCCTGCCGCCCAGGAACACGAGGGTGAAGAGGGCTATGGCTATCAGCCCTGCCGCAGCGATCAGCGCCAGCCGGTCCTTGCCCCACCGAGGGAGGAAGAGGTCGGCAACCAAAACACCGATGGCCAGGCCGGTGACGAGGAACTCCGGCGCCAGGAGGTGGAGGTTGGCCATCAGAGACATCGAGTTGTGCTCCCAGCGGTCTCAACCATGCCCATCACGCCCCCGCCACCAGTTTCAGGAACGGCTCGATGCCGCTATTGATGATGCGCATGAAGGGTGCCGGGTAGACGCCGACGAGGACTAGCATGGAGACCAGCAAGCCGGCAGCACCCAGCTCCAGGGGAGTCGCCTCTCTCAGGTGGGCCCATCGCTCCGGCAGCGGGCCGTGGAACACCTTGGCCAGCAGCCGGAGGATGTAGACCGCCGTGATGGCGGCTCCCACCACCGCCAGCGCACCAAGCACCGGAAAGGCCTGGAAGGTGCCCAGGAACACCAGAACCTCGGCCACGAAGCCGCTCAGCCCGGGGAGCCCCAGGGAGGTCAGCCCCGCCACCACGAAGAACGCCCCCGTTACCCCCATGCGCTTGGACAGCCCCTCCAGCACCCCGATGTCCCTTATGTGGGCCCGGTCGTAGATGAACCCCACCAGCGCGAAGAAGAGGGCCGTCATGATGCCGTGCGAGAACATCTGGAGCACCGCCCCACCCATCCCGAGCGCGTTGAGGGTGCCAAGCCCCATGAGCACATATCCCATGTGGCTCACGCTGGAGTAGCCCACCACGTATTTGAGGTCCCGCTGGGCCATGGCGGAAATGGCGCCGTAGAGCACGTTCACGGTGCCCAGGCCGATGAGCACCGGCATCCACGTCTGGGCACCATCGGGGAGGACCTCCATGGCCCGGATAATGCCGAAGGCCCCCAGCTTCATGAGAACCCCGGCGTGCACCATGCTTACCCCCGTGGGCGCCGCCACGTGGCCATCGGGCGACCAGGTATGGAAGGGCCACAGGCCCGCCAGGATACCGAACCCCACCATGAATAGCGGGAAGAAGAACCGCTGGAAGCCGAGGCCGAAGTCCGCCTGCCCCAGCACCGGGATCAGGAAACTCCCTTTGCCCGAGGCGACGTACACCGCGAGCAGCGCCACCCACACCAACGCGCTCCCCGCCACCAGGTACAGGACCAGCTTCATCGCCCCGTACTCCTTCGTGCGAACGAAGGTTCGGAAGTCCGTGCTGCTGCCCCACACACCGATGAGCAGGTACATGGGCACTACGGCCAGCTCGTAGAAAAAGAAAAGGAAGAACAGGTCCTGGGAGACAAAGACCCCGAAGACCCCCGCCACCAGCAGGCAGTACAGCACGAAGAAGTCCTTGGGACGAGAGGCGATGTTCCAGGACACCAGCACTCCAGCGAAAAACACGATGCCGGTGAGCAGGACCATGGGCACGGCGATGCCATCCACGCCCAGGGCGTAGGTGATCCCCAGCACGGGAAGCCATGGGAACTGCCGGACGTACTGGAAGGGCGTCTCGCGGTCCTGCCAGTCGTAGCCCAGGAACACGTACAGCGCCAGCAGCAGCGAGAGGCCGGCAACGATCGAGGCGGACCACCGCGTCAGCTCCGGCCGGGAGGAAGGAAAGAACATGAGTCCAACGCCTCCCCCCAGGGGCACCGCCACCAGGAGGAAGAGGACCCAATCGTTCAGCACTTCCATGCGCTACAGCACCCGCGGGATGACGAGCCACCAGAAAAGGGCAACGGCCACCACGCCCACCACGATGCCCAGGGCGTAGTTGTACACCAGTCCCGATTGCAGGTACCGCAGCCTCAGCCCCGACACCCGCACCGTGTCGGCTGTCCCGTTGACCCCCCCATCGTTGACCACGAGCCGGTCAAAGAGGGCCACCCCCCGGGAGAAGGCCAGCACCACCCGGTCTATGCCCCACTGGTACGCGTGGTCCACGTAGTACTTGTTGACCAGCAGCCGGTGCAGGAAGCTGTACCGTTGGGCCAGCCTCTGCGGAGAGAAGAGATGCCGCTGGTAGACAGCGTATCCCAGAGCAAACCCGCCCAGGGCCGCGGCCACCGAGGCCAGCGTGAGGGCGGGATTGATGCGAAAGGCGTGTCCTTCGCCCTCGAGGAATGCGCCGAACCCGGGCGATAGCGAGCCTACTCTCAGGGCCAGGAAACCGACGGCCGCTGCGCCCACGGCCAGCAACGCCATCGGCACGGCCATCACGCCGGCCGCCTCGTGGGCGTGGCGGTTCTCCTCCTTCAGCTCTCCCCAGAACGTCAGCAGGAGGGCACGGGCCAAGTAGAGGGCGCTGAGGAAGACGATCCCCAGAAGGACCACCAGGATCGCCGGGAACACCACACCTCCTTTGCCCAGCACCGCCAGCAGGACCTCGTCCTTGCTGAAGAAGCCGCTGAGCGGCGGGAACCCGGCCAGCGACAGAGCCCCAACGGCAAAGGAGAACGCCGTCAGAGGCATCCTCAGCCTCAACCCTCCCATCTCCCGGACATCTGTCCGCTCCGCGCCGTGCATGACGCTGCCCGCGCCCAGGAAGAGGAGCGCCTTGGAGAAGGCGTGGGCCACCAGGTGAAAGATGGCCGCGGCGATGCTCCCTGCCCCCAGGGCCAGCATCATGAGGCCCAGGTTGCTCACGGTGGAGTAGGCCAGGACGCGCTTCAGGTCCGTCATCACCAGGGCAAGGGTCGCGCCGATGCCGGCGGTGACCAGGCCCACCAGGGCCACCACCACCAGGGTGGCAGGGGCAAGCTCGAACAGGGGGAACGCGCGGGCCACCAGGTACACTCCCGCCGCCACCATGGTGGCGGCGTGGATCAGGGCGCTCACCGGCGTGGGGCCCTCCATGGCGTCGGGCAGCCACACGTGGAGGGGGAACTGGGCCGACTTGCCCATGGCCCCCAGGAAGATGAGCAGCGTGGCCGCCGTGAGCACCCCGGTACTCAGCTCCCTGGCCTGGGCGAAGACCCCCGAGAGCTGGAAGGTCCCTGTCAGCTTGAAGAGCAGCAGGATGCCGATGAGCAGCCCTACGTCTCCCAGGCGCGTGGTCACGAACGCCTTCTTCGCCGCTTCTGCGGCCGACCGCCGCTCGTACCAGAAGCCGATGAGCAGGTAGGAGCCCAGGCCCACCAGCTCCCAGGCGACGTACAGCAGCAGGAGGTTGTCCGCCAGCACCACGGCCAGCATGGCCCCGGCAAACAGGGCGTGGACGGCGAAGTACCACCCGAAGCGCTCCTCCCCCGCCATGTAGCCCAGGGAATAGACCTGGATCACCAGCGCAATGAAGCTCACCAGGCCCAGCATGACCAGCGCCAGGGGGTCCAGGACCATCCCCCACGGGACATCCACGTTCCCCGCCTTGAACCAGGTGACCGAGAAGGCGTACGTGCCTGTCCCCCGGCCCAGGAAGTCCGCCAGCGCGTACCAGAAAACGCCGAAAGCCCCGGCGATGGCCAGGATCGCCAGGAAGGCCCCCTGCCCGGGCAGGCGCCGCCCCCCGAGGACGATCAGGCCGAAAGCCGCAAAATTAAGGGCAGGCGCCAGCCATGCCCATTCCATCCCTCTCCCTCTCTTGCCGTAGGCCCTTGAACTACGGGCCTACCACTTCAGCATGTTGAGATCGTCCACGCGGACCGATGCCCTGCTCCTGTAGAGCCGCAGGAGGACCGCCAGGGCAAGACCCACCTCGGCGGCGGCCACGGTGATGACAAAAATGGCCAGGACCTGGCCCACGAACTGCTCATGGTCCACAAACGCGGCAAAGCCAATCAGGTTGATGTTCACCGCGTTGAGCATGAGCTCGATGGCCAAGAGGATGAGGACGGCGTTCCGCCGGGCCAGCACGCCATACAGGCCCACGCAGAACAGGGCTGCGCTCAACACCTGCAAGTGCGCCAGGGTGATCAATCTCTGCCTCCAGGGCGTGCAAGGACGATGGCACCAATCAGGGCCACCAGCAGGAGCACAGAAGCCGCCTCGAAAGGCACGGCCCACTGGGAGAACAGGCTTGCCCCCACCTTGGCCACGGGCGGACCCATCCGCTCCAGCCCTTGCGGCACCCCCGTCCGGGCTATAGCCGCGGCGAGCACGGCGAACAGCCCCAGGGCTCCCACCAACGCCAGGGGCCATTGCCGGTGCTCCATGGGGCCGCCCAACTCCCGGAGCCGGGTCAGCATGAGGGCAAAGAGCACCACGATGACGATGGCTCCGCCGTAGATGAGCACCTGCACCAGGGCCAGGAACTCCGCGAAGAGCACCAGGTAGATGCCCGCCACGCCCATCAGGGAGGCCAGCAGGGAAAGCGCCGCGTAGACCACGTTCCTGGTCGCCACCACTCCCATGCCACCGCCAAGGGTCAGGGCGCTGGCGGCGTAGAAGAGAAAAAGGGACGGGGTCATACGGCGGCCTTCTCCTCTTTGCTCTCCCCGGTCTCCCCACTGGGCTTCCAGCCGACCTTCTGCTGGTGCTCCCAGCCCATCTCCAGCAGGCGCTCCAGGTCCACGCGGTTCCCGTTGCGCACGAAGACGGACAGCTCGTGCTCGTGGCTCATCACGATGGCATCGAAGTTGCACACGTCCACGCAGATGCCGCACAGGATGCATCGTCCCAGGTTGATCTCGAACTCGTCCACGATCTTGCGGCGTTTGCTCTTGCCCTCCTGGAGCAGGGGGTTGTCCTTCATCGTGGCGCTCATGCACTGGGTCGGGCAGTAGCGCACGCACACCATGCAGCCCGTGCAGTAGGGCTCCTCCACCTTCTCGTCCCAGGTCAGCACCGGGAACCCCATGAACCGGGGAGCCACGGGCAGGTGCTCCTTGGGGTACTGGGCCGTCACCCGGGGCCGGAAGAACTCCCGCATGGTCACCAGAAGGCCCTTCAAGTTCCCCAGCACGTCAGGCCTCCCTCCTTCGGTACGCCCTGGCCCGGGCCAGCATCTCCTCGGCAGTGGCCGCCGCCGGCCGCGTCTGCCTCCGGTACACCAGCCATCCCGCCAGCAGGAGCAGCGCCAGCGACATGAGCGTCAGCGTCCAGCCAGGCCAGCGGTAGAACTTGTAGAAGCCCGTGATGACGATGTTGGCGAAGGAGAGGGGGACCAGGAGCTGCCACCCAAAGGACATGAGCTGGTCCACCCGAAGGCGTGGGAGGGTGCCCCGAAGCCAGAACATAACCAGCACCACCAGGTACGTCTTCGCCACCACCCAGAGGAAACCGAGCCACGCCGCCTCGGGGACGAGGGGGAACGTCCATCCCCCCAGGAAGAGGAGCGCCACCAGCACCCCGACCACGAAGGTGTTTATGTACTCCACCAGGAAGAACACCGACCAGTGGGCCCCGCTGTACTCCACGAAAGGCCCACCAACCACCTCCGACTCGGCGAAGTAGATGTCGAAGGGTGTGCGCCCCACCTCCGCCACCCCCGCCAGCAGGAACAGCGCCAGGCCCAGGGGTTGCAACGCCGCGTACGGTACCGTCCTCTGGCCTTCGACGATGGTCACCAGGTTCAGCGACTCCGGGACCATGACCAGGGCGATGACGGCCATGACGATGGGGATCTCATAGCTAACGAGCTGGGCGGCCGACCGGAGGCTACCCAGCATGGCGTACTTGTTGGCAGAGCTCCATCCCGCTAGCACCAGCCCCACCACCGGGAGAATGGAGAAAGCGACGATGTAGAACAGGCCCATCTCCAGGTTCCTGATGACCACCTCTTTGGCCAGGGGAATGGTGACCCAGACCACGAAGGAGGGGACGAAGACCATGAGCGGAGCGGACCAGAAGAGCGCTCTGTCGGCCCAGGTGGGGACCAGGTCCTCCTTCACCAGGAGCTTGAGAGCGTCCGCCACCGGCTGAAGCAGCCCGTGGAACCCCACCCGCATGGGCCCCATCCGGTTCTGGAAGCGGGCCAGGGCCTTGCGCTCCAGCCATATCAGAGAGAGCACCACCACCACCAGCGCCGTGAGCAGCCCCAGGAGCTGGCCGGCGAGGAGCAGGGCCTCCCGGACCGTCACCGGTCCACCTCGCCCAGTACAACGTCCAAGGAGCCCAGCACCATAACGCAGTCGGCCACGTAGCAGTCCCGCAGCAGGTGCTTCAGGGCCATGAGGTGACAGAAGGAGGGAGGGCGCACCTTCACCCTGTACGGCTTGTCTGTGCCGTCGCTCACCAGGTACACGCCGAAATCGCCCCGCGGGTTCTCCGCGTGGGCTACCACCTCCCCCTTGGGAGGCCGGAGGATGCGGCGCACCGGAGCCATGATCGGGCCTTCAGGAAGCTGCCCCAGCGCCTGCTCAAGGATACGCAGCGACTGGCGCATCTCCTGGACCCGGACGTAGTACCGGTCCCAGCAGTCGCCCCGGTCCCCCACGGGGATGTCGAACTCCAACCGGTCGTACACCAGGTACGGGTCCGCCCGCCGGACGTCGTACGGCACGCCCGTGGCCCGCAAGTTGGGCCCGGTGAGGCCGAGCCCGATGGCCGTCTGGGCATCGATGTTCCCCACGTCCCGGGTCCTGGCCAGGAAGACCTCGCCGAAGGTCAAGAGCCGGTCGCACTCGTCCACGCCTCGCCGCAGCTCCCCCAGGAGCCAGGTCATCCGATCGCGGAAGTCGGCGGGCAGGTCCTGCTTCACACCCCCGATGCGGAAATAGTTGTGCATCAACCGGGCGCCGCTCACGGCCTCGAAGAGCGACTGGACCTTCTCCCGGTCGCGGAAGCCGTACAGGATGGGGGTCATGGCCCCCGCGTCCAGGCCAAAGGTGCCGTAGAAGAGGAGGTGGCTGGCGATGCGGTTCAGCTCGCACAGGATCAGTCGAATGTATTGGGCACGCTCGGGCACCTGGATGGCCGCCAGCTTTTCCACGGCCATGCAGAAGACCAACTCGTTGTTGAAGTTGGAGACATAGTCCAGGCGGTCGAAGAGGGTGATGATCTCGCTGTAGATTTCTCCTTCGCACAGCTTCTCGGAGCCGCGGTGCAGGTACCCGATGTGGGGCTCCACGTCCACGATCCTCTCGCCGTCGATCCACAGGACCATGCGGAACACGCCGTGGGTGCTGGGGTGCTGGGGCCCCATGTTCAGCATCATCTCCACGGTGTCCAGCGGCCGCTCCGGCCTAAAGGGGCCGACCGTCACCTCACCGATGCCAGACATTCACCACTCCTGGTAGTCGTAGAAGGGGTAGCTCCTGCGGCCAGGATAGCCCTCGAAGCCCTCATAGAGCAGCAGCGGCGCCAGGTTCGGGTGCCCCTCGAAGACCACGCCGAAGAGGTCGTGGGCCTCCCGCTCGTACCAGTCGGCGCCCGGCCACACCGACATCACCGAAGGAAGGTGCGGCTCCCCCTGGGAGACGCCGGCCTTGAGGACGAAGCGGTGGTTCTTCTGCGTGGAGTACACGTGGTACACCGCCTCGAAGCGGTCCTGGTAGTCCACCAGGGAGAGGCACCACAGGAGGTCGCCGGCCAGGTCCGGGCTCTCCTTTACCCGGCGGGCCACCTCCGGGAGGTGCTCCGGCGCAACGGTCGCCACCACCTCGCCCAGGCTACCGCCGATGTCGGGGCCCAGGTCGGCCAGGGTCTGCTGGAGAAGCTGGGCCAGCGCCTTGGCCTTTTCGGAAATGGGGACTTCGGCTGGGGCCTGCGCGTGGGGTCTAGGCCGTTGCCCGGCTGTCGGAGCGGGCATCTTGCTTGATCTTCTCCTGGAGCTTCAGGATGCCCTCGATGAGCGCCTCGGGGCGGGGAGGGCATCCTGGAACATACACGTCCACTGGCACGATGTGGTCCACGCCCATGACCACGGAGTAGGAACGCCAGTAGGGCCCGCCGTTGGTGGCGCAGCTCCCCATGGCGATCACCCACTTGGGGTCCGGCATCTGCTCGTACAGCAGCCGGATGGGCTCACCCATCTTCTTGACCACCGTTCCCGCCACGATCATCACGTCCGACTGCCGGGGGGAAGGCCACGTCACCACCCCCAGGCGGTCCAGGTCATGGTGGGCCATGTACGCGCTCATCATCTCGATGGCGCAGCAGGCGAGCCCGAAGGTCAGCGGCCACAACGACGACGCCCGGGCCCAGGCGAACAACTGGTCGCTTCTGGCCGTGATCAGGCCGGGCACTCCCGACCTGTGCAGGAGGCTCGCCGCCGGGCGGTTCCCAGGGTTGCCCTGCGGGCCCTTCTCCGGGTCCAGCCACTCGGCGGAGACCCCGAGGGCGTACCGCCGCACAGGCACCCACCCCCTGGGTTTCATCTCCACTGGAGCACCCCTTTGCGCCAGGCGTACACCACTCCAAAAAGCAGGACAACTATGAAGACCAGCATCTCGTAGAACACGATGGCACCGCTCTTGGCGAACACGAGGACCCAGGGAAACAGGAACACCGCCTCCACGTCGAATACCAGGAAGAGGATAGCGAAGAGGTAGTAGCGCACGTGGAGCTGGGACCAGGTGTACGGGGCAGGCCGGATGCCCGATTCATAGGGAATACCCTTCTCCGCCGACGGCCTGCGAGGGGCCAGCACCGCCGACACCAGGAACAACAGGCCTATGGCCAGGAGGCCGACCACCCCCGCCAGAACTGCCGCCGCCCAATCGGCCACATACCCTTCCCGCAAGGGGAACGCTCCTGTGTGGAGGACCGGTAGTCAGATGGGCGCTTGTGACGCCTATCTTCTCACGTTACCACCGGCGGAGCCGTGATGTCAATTTTCGTAATGGATGGCAGCTACGTGACGGGTGCCGCACGCGCGGGTCTCCGTCTTCCGTGGCTGCGGCGCTGAAGGCGTACACAAACCGAGGACAGGCAGGCGATAAAACGTAACACGGGGCTAGCGTAGCGTCGAATGGCCGCCTAGCAGGCTGCTGAAAAAGGGGAGTCCAGAGGGGGCTGTGACCCCCTCTGGCGGGGGTCTGGGGGTGTCCCCCAGCTATCTTTTCTTCCCCCTCTCCCTTGGCAAGGGAGAGGG
>JACQOS010000023.1 GCA_016202425.1 Chloroflexota bacterium | reverse complement strand
TCCCGCTACGGCTACGCCGGCCCCTGCGACGCCCGTGCCCGTCAACACGGCCCCTGTGGCCAATAGCTTGAGCGTCACCACGGTTCAGAACACGGCTACCACCATCACCCTCACAGGCTCTGACGGCCAGCAGTGCGAGATCACCTTCAGCGTGGTCCAGGGCCCCGCCAACGGGAGCCTGGGCCCTGTCTCCGACAACCCCTGTTCCTCAGGCACACCCAACACGGACAGCGCCGCGGTCACCTACACTCCCGGGGCGAACTTCGTCGGCGCCGATTCCTTCACCTACAAGACCAACGACGGCCTCCTGGACTCCGCCGTGGCCACCGTCACCATCACCGTCCTGGCGGCTCCCCCTACGCCGACCCCGACGCCTACCGTGGTGCCTCCCACCCCTACCCCTACGCCCACTCCCACACCCACCCCGACCCCTACCCGGACGCCGACGCCTACCCGGACGCCGACGCCTACTCCTACCCCCACACCGGTCCTCACCCCGGCGCCTATTACCGAAGGCTTTGAGGTGGAAGACCTGGTGGTGGCTCCGGCGGAGGTGAACGCGGGCCACCCGGTCAACATCGTGGTCCGCGTAACCAGCAGGCGAGAAGACGAAGGGGCCTACCGGGTGGTCCTCCTGGTCAACGGGGCGACAGTGGAGACCTTCGAGGGGACCATGCCTGCCAGGGCCAGCCGTGTCCACCGCACGTCGGTGGTCCGCGCGCAGCCAGGCATGTACATCGTGCAGGCGGGGGACCAGGTGAAGACCTTCGTGGTGAAGGCGGCCCAGATCGAGTTCTCCGACCTGAGGGTGGACCCCAGAATCGTAGGCCCCGGGGACCCAGTACAGGTTCGCGTGGCGGTGGCCAACGTTGGCGGCTCCCCAGGTCCCTTCACGGCAGCCCTCCTCGTTGACGGAGAGGAGGTGGACAGCCTCACGTCCGATGAGCTGGGCGAGCTTCCCGCGGGCGACAGTCGGCTCCTGGCCTTCGTCGTCCGCGTGCAGGCACCCAAGAGCTACACCGTCTCCGTGGGCCCTCTGAGCACCGCGTTCACCGTGCTCGCGCCTACCCTGGACACCGAGGTGAACGTCCGGGACAGGATCCCGGTGAGCCCCCGGGCCACAGGCCGGGACGCCAACAACAACCCGGTGACCCTGACGGGCGACGCCATTACGGTCAGCGAGACGGCCATCGAGCTCCCCGTCGGCGTGCCCGCGGGGGTCGGACTGGCCTCCTTCAGCGATCCTGACTCCGGCATCCTCGTCGAAGGCAACCGGGTGCAGATCCCCCTCGCTCGCGATGCCCAGGGACGCGTCACCCTTACCCTCATCGTCGAGACCAGCGGGCTGGTGGGCACCGGGAACACCGCCAGGGGGACCGTGACTCGATTGCGCCTGGTCACGGTGGAGCAGAGCGTGGACCTCCGTGCCGAAGACCCGGCCCTGGGCACCGTTGGGTTCACCATCGACGCCGAGATCCGCCGTCTCCCCAAGGCCGCCAGGCTCACCCTCTCGCCCAAGAAGACCCTGCCCCGCAACGCCAAGGCGGGCCTGGAACTCCTCAGCCGGCAGCTTGGCAACAACACCCTCCGGGAGGCGGCCGCCGCTCTCCAGATCGACAGGACCAACCTGCCCAACGAGACCGACATCGGCATCGTGCGGATAACCATCGCCATCAGCCAGGCGTGGGTCACCGCCCGAGGAGGCCCCGCTCAGATGGGCGTGGGCCGCCTGACCGACGAAGGGACTCTGCAGTTGCTGACGCCTGAGGTGCTCGGTACGGATGCCCAGGGCCGGCTCCTTCTCCTGGTGACGTCCCCCAGGGGCTTCTCGATCTTCTCCCTGGTCTCCGTGGCGCCTGTCCCTCCGGCCTTTGCGGTGAACCGCCTGGATATCAAGCCGCTGGTGGCGGCTCCCAAGGAGCCTGTCGCCATCACTGCCCTGGTGGCGAACAGCGGAAGCCAGCGCGGCACCTTCAACGTGGTCCTCAAGGTCGATGGCAAGCCCGTGGATGCCCTGGACACTACCCTGGACCCGGGGTCCCAGGGGACGGTCACGTTCTTCTTCATCGAGGAAAAGGAGGCCACGTACGAGGTCACGGTGGAGCAGTTGACAGCCAAGATCGAGATCGCCAGGCGCCTGGACCCGGCCCTCGTGAGTTTCTCCGACCTGAACGTGTCCCCCAGGCAGGTAAACGTGGGACAACCGGTGGTAGTCAGGGTCAACGTCGCCAACTCCGGGGACCTGAGAGGGAAGGCCGACGTCCGGGTGTTCATCAATGACGTCCTGTCCGTCATCGTGCCCGTAAGCGTCCCTGGCAAGAGCTCCGTTCCGCTACCCTTCGAGCTGAGGCAAGCGCTGCCGGGCGCGTACAAGGTCACCATTGGCCCGCTCAGCGCCACATTCGACGTCGTGGCCGTTCCCGCCCGCTTCGAGCCTGCCGTCACCCAGGTGCTCATCACCGCGGCGGAGGTGAAGCCGGGGGAGGCGGTCATCATCGTGGTCCTGGTGCGCAACAGGGGTGAGGCCGAGGGCACCTTCGATGTCGTGCTGAAGGTCAACGGGCGCGACGAGGCCACCCAGTCCGTCCGCCTGCTGGACCAGGAGAGCAGGCAAGTCATCTTCCGGGTCACCAGGACGGAGCCTGGCACCTACGAGGTGGACGTCGCTGGCCAGAAGGCCACCTTCCGCGTGGTGCGCGTGCCTGCGGCCGTGTTCGAGCTCTCCCAGTTGACCGTGCTCCCTGCTACCGTTGGACCGGGGGAGCCCGTCACCATTAGGGTGAGAGTCGAGAACAAGGGAGACGTCGCCGGGCCGCTGACAGTGGTCCTGCGCATCGGGGGAGAGCGAGTGGACAGCAAGGACATCACCCTGAGCGCCGGGGCCTCCACCACGGTCGAGTTCAAGGTCAGCCGGGACAAGGGCGGAGAGTACGCCGTGGAGGTGGACGGCCAGAGGACAAGTTTCACCGTCACGGCGCCGCCTGGCATTCCTCTGTTCCTCATTATCGGCATCGTGGTAGGGTTGCTGGCGGTGGCTGGCGCTGCCCTGTACTTTTTCGTCCTGCGCCGGCGAGCTCCCGCCGGGCCGCTCACCTTGTAGGGCCGCTGGCCGCGCCTGGGGAAGGGGTTCCGTTGGAAGTCGTCCTGAGCGCACCGCGGGGCTTCTGCGCGGGGGTGGTCCGGGCCGTCGAAATCGTAGAGCTTTGCCTCCAGCGCTTCGGGGCCCCTGTCTATGTCCGCCACGAGATCGTCCACAACTCCCACGTGGTCCGGGCCCTGCGGGGAAAGGGGGCTGTCTTCGTGGACGAGGTGAGCGATGTGCCGGAAGGGGCCACGGTCATCTTTGCCGCCCACGGCGTTGCGCCCTCCGTGTGGGACGAGGCTCGGGGCCGCCACCTGCGCATCATCGACGCCACCTGCCCGCTGGTGACCAAGGTCCACCTGGAGGCCATCAGGTATGCTCGGGAGGGGTACGCCATCCTCCTGGTGGGGCACCGGGGCCACGACGAAGTCGTTGGCACCCTGGGCGAGGCCCCGGGCCAGACCATCGTGGTGGAGAGTGCCCAGGAGGCGGCCCGCGTGCCCGTGCCCGACCCCAGCCGGGTGGTGGCCCTTACCCAGACGACGCTCAGCGTTGATGACACCCGACAGATCATCGGCGTCCTCAAGGCGCGGTTCCCCCGCCTCGTGACGCGCAACGACATCTGCTACGCCACCACCAACCGCCAGAACGCCGTCAAGGCCCTGCCCGGCCAGGTGGACCTGGTGCTGGTCATCGGGGCTCGCAACAGCTCCAACTGCAACCGCCTGAAGGAGACGGCGGAGGCTGCGGGGCTTCCCGCCTACCTCGTGAGCGGCCCGGAAGAGCTCCAGCCCGCCTGGTTCCAGGGGGTGAGGCGTGTGGGCATCACCTCGGGCGCCTCCACGCCGGAGGAGCTGGTAGAGGCGGTGGTCGCCTCCCTTCGGCCCCTCGGGGTGCGCACCGTCGCGGTGGCGGAGGAGCAGGTTTCCTTCGTGCTCCCCAAGGAGCTCCGCCGGGAGGCCCGCCCCAAGGCCAGCCCGGCCATGGGGCACCCGGCGGCCCCTTAGTTTGCAGCGTTCTTCCCCCTCTGCTATAATCCCGTCCGCCTGGGAGGGGGTCGTCCCGGCGTCGCGATTCCGACGGCTTGCTTTTCTGAGGTAACGGTATCACGCGCGGCGTGAGGCCCGTGTGCAGGGTACGGAACGGCATCCCGAGGGCGCTGTTAGCAGGTTGGTGAAAAAGGAGGAGTCCAGTCCCGACTCGTCGGGATTGGCGGGGGTCTGGGGGTGTCCCCCAGATATAATTCTTACCCCCTTCCTGGCCAGGAAGGGGGACAGGGGGATGGTCGAAAGGGTTTTTCAACACCCTGGTGGGCTAACTCGAGAGCGGAAACGGTTGTTGTGCTGGCTATCCTGGACATCTTGATCGCGGTGGCGAAGGTCCTGGGCCTCCTGGCCTTTCTGCAGAGGACCGGCCTGGCGCGCAAGCTGAACCTGGTGAGGAGGGGCCCCATGGAGACGAACCTGTCCTTTGTAGGCACGCGAACGTCGGGCAAGACGACGTGTGCTGGCCTGCTCTACATGACAGCCGTGGACATGTCATTGCATGGCGCCCTGAAGGTCCGCACGCGCCAGCAGAACATGGACATCCTGCGCATCACCGCGGGCCTGCAAGCGGGCACCTTCCCACCGCCCAACCCCCAGGGACAGTATTTCAAGGCGGACATCACCCTCGAATTCGGAAGATGGCCCTGGTCCAAGCGCCGAGTGGGCCTCGCCTTCGTGGACGTGGCGGGGGAGGAGCTGGCTCCCGTCATGAAAGGTTTCAGTGGAGGCGGCCCCTTCGCCGCCGGGCCCAGCGCGGATGTGGGCGACGTGAACCGGTACCTGCTCAACGCCGCAGGGTTCATCCTCATCACCGACCTGGCCAAGGTCATGGGCAAGGAGCCGGAGGCCCAGGGGATCGGCTACACCGACGCCGCCCTGGCCCAGTACGTCTCCGCCCTGTTTGACCACAAGAGCAAGAACCCCCAGGCGCCAGCCTTCCGCGGGATCGCCATGGTCCTGACCAAGTACGACCAGGTCCAGGTGGAGCTGGCCAATGCCAATGTTGCCCTCGTGGACAAGAGGAGCTTTCTGGCCTTCATGGAAAGGCGGATGTCCCTCACCTATGCGGCGCTGAAGGGCAACACGGACCTGGACAAGGTGCAGTACTTTTACAGCTCCGTCGATCTGTCCAGGGCGCCCCGCCCTGCCACCTCCGGCGCCGCCGCGGGCCCTCTGGACGCCTCTCCCACAGGCTTGCAAATTGTCGTCGACCCCGCTACCGGACGCCCTCAGTACTCGAAGGAACAGTATGAGCGGCTCCTGCGATGGATAGAACGGACGTTCGCCAAGTAGCCGTCGTCTGCCAGCAACTGTTCCACACCAGCGTTCCGGGGCGTGGGTTCCTGATCCTCAAGAGTGCCGGGGTGGTGGAGTCGCTGGTGCCCCATGTGGCGGAACCCATCGACCCCTTCGGCGTCGCGAGCTACGGCGAGGGCAGGGCCCAGTACCTGCTGGAGGCAGGCGGCGTCTCCTACGCCGCCATCTCCTACCTCAAGAAGACCCTGGACGACCACAGCCGGCCCTTCATCTTCAACCACACTCTCATCGTGTCCCGGCAGGACTACCTGCGCCTGGGCGCTCACCCCCAGGCCCTGGAAAGCGCCTTCGTTACTCCCCAAACGTTCACCTTCACCGGCCCCAGCGTGGACCCTCTGTCCGTGGACGTCCCTTCCTCCCCACCTGCTCTCCCTTCGGAGGAGGACCTCCAGCGAGTGCGCAAGCATCTCCCCGACCCCCGAGGCCTTACGCTGCTTCTGAGCACCCTCGAGGCCGGTCGGCCTCTGGACATGGCTGTGGCGGGCGGCGAACAGGAGGCCTTGCAGCTCGTGTACTCGCTGCTGCGGGTGCTCCCGGTGCCGCTCAGGGCCATCCCCTTCGCCTCCTTCGCTCCGCGCGTCGAGTACCGGGGCAAGTTTCTCCTGACCGCCGTTCCCACCAACACCCGTGGTGCTACCTCCCAGATCACCAGCCAGCCCTGGGGCTCCCAGCCCTCCCAAGCGGTGGTGGAGATGGCCCAGGCGGTCCAGGCGGTGGACCTTGCCAAGCTCGCTGCCGTATGGGAGATGTTCGAGATGGTTCGCCTCTTCGCCGATGGCCTGGAAGCCGCCAGCGGCCACCTGGTGGCGGGCCGGACCAAGGCTGCTGAGGCCCAGCTCCACCAGATGCAAGCCATGCTCTCCTCGTCTGCTCTGAAAGAGGAGCAGAAGGCCCAGTACCAGGACATGGTTCTCCGACTGCACCTGCAGCGCGGTAGCACCGAAGACTTCCTGGCGGCCCTCCAGGAGTCCACCGGGGTACCCGACAAGCTCGCCCGCATCGGCCAGGTTGTGAACGATGCAAGTGTCAGCCCTGCCTTCAAGCACCAGCTCATCGGACAATGCCTCCAGCGCTACAACCCCCGAGAGCCGGGGCTCCAGCCCCTTCTCCAGTTCCTCGCCGGGAACCCCGCCGCGTTGCCAGAGCTTGTCCGCGCGGAGACCGTTCCCCTGGACCGCCTGCTTCTGGCGCTGGCGGTGTCGCGCCCCCTTCCCACCGACCTCCTGGGACCCCTCTTCCAGTTCGACTGCTCTCCTCGGGTCCTGGACACCTTCGAGCGGAAGCAGGGGCGCCCGTACTTCGTCCTCTGCCTGGACCAGCTTTCGCGCCTTCAAGCCTTCGATGCCAGCGCCCAGGGCTTTGTGGCCAGCACCCTTCAACGGTACATCGAAGGTGTTCGCGACGGCTGCAACCAGGTGTTTCGGGGGCTCGCCAGACAGCAGTGGAACACCTATGCCCGGAAGGTGGTGCACGTGTTGCAGGGGGCCGGCAGTATCGCGGCGTTGCAGAAGCTCGCCGCCACCTGGCGGGCCGATACCGCCTCGCAGAAATGGAATGAGCTCCTCAGGAAGCTCCGGGATGTGACCGGCGGCGCCTAGAAGCTTGCGGGGAAAGGGGTGTCCTGAGAGGGGCGAAGCCCCTCTGGCTGGGAGGGAGGAATGCTGACCGACAAGTACGCGACGCGACGCTACGACATCCAGGACCTCACGCGCATCGACACGGAGGTGCTGGAGCGGATCCCCTTTGACTATCCGGGTTCCGCCAGCGAAGTCACGTACGAGACCGACGAGTTCACCTCCGTGTGCCCCTGGACTGGCCTGCCCGACTTCGCCAGGCTTCGCCTGACCTACCGGCCCCGCCAGTGGCTGGTGGAGCTCAAGTCCCTGAAGTACTACCTCACCTCCTTCCGCAACGTGGGCATCCTCCAAGAACACGCTGTCAACAGGCTCCTCCAGGACCTTGTTGCCCTCCTCGAGCCGGAGTCCATGGTCGTGGAGGCCTGGTACAACGAGCGGGGTGGCCTCCGCACCCACGTTCGTGCCCAGCATCCGACGGAGGGCTCTCGCTAGATGCCTCGCTCGGGCTTGGCAAGGCCAGGATGGCGCTCCCAGGCGGGTTCGCCTTGGAGGTCGAAGACTCTTCGAGCCGTGGCTGCCTGGAGCGGGGGGCCAGTCCAGACCCCTCTCCCGCATGAGCACTTCCCTTCCCGCGGCAGGGGTTGACCCTGCCCTCCTTCTGGCCCTGGAGGCCCGCGCCACGACCCTGGCGCGCGATGCGGGGGCGCTCCTTCTGGAATGGTTCCGCCGTCCCCAGACCGTCGAGTACAAGTCTCGGGGCCACAGGGACCCCGTCAGCGAAGCCGACCGCAAGGCCGACGAGCTCCTCCAGGCTGGCATTCGGCGCCACTTCCCAGACCATGGCATCCTGTCCGAGGAGGCTCCCCCAGCCATCGAACCCGAGCGGGAGTTCCTCTGGGTCCTGGACCCGCTGGATGGGACCGCCAATTTTGTCGCCGGTTGCCCCTTCTATGGTGTCTCCATCGGCGTGCTCTACCGGGGCACGCCCGTGGTGGGCGCCCTGTTCGTACCATCGCCTGGGTCGGCGCCCGGGCAGGTGCTGCACGCGCGCCTCGGCGGAGGCGCCTTTGCCGACGACACGCCTCTCTTCGTCTCCCCCAGCGAACGGCCCGATCCCAGCGGGCTGGTAGGCATTCCCGGGTCTCTGCGCCACTACTTCCGCGTCGGGCGGGGGCTGGCCCGTCTGCTGGGGCAGCCGCGTGTCACCGGCAGCGTTGCCTACGAGTTGGCTCTGGCGGCCTCCGGCGTTTTCCAGGCGTCTGTCCTCGCCGGGGCCAGGGTGTGGGACGTGGCCGGCGGCATCGTAGTCGTGCGCGAGGCGGGAGGTGAGGTCCTGGTCCGCAAGACGAAGCCCCAGCGTTGGGAGCCCCTTCGCTCGTTCCTGGAGCCCGCCGCCGCCGGCCTGCCCGCCGGGGGCGGGCTGCGCGACTGGCGGGCGCACCTCATCGCTGGGAACCCGTCCATCGTGGCCATGGTCGCCAGGGACCTGCGGCCTCGGTCCCCGTTCCGGCGCTGGCTCAGGCGTCTCCGGCGGAGGTTGTTCTCTACACCAGCGGCCAGGGAACGGACCGCCAGGGCCCCGGAAGAGGAAAGACACCCGCCGCCAACAGCGCCTCCAGGCGCCGGACAAACGCCTCTACCTCGCTCTCCGTGAGCAGGTCGGCGAGTTGCTCCGCCAGGCCACCGGGCCTGCCCAGTTCGTCCCGCAGGTGCTGCAGGTCTTCGACGACGGGCCTGGGCAGCCGTTCGCCAGCGAAGTCCCAGATCACCGTGCGGAGCTTGGGCTCACTGTGGAACGTGATGCCGTGGTCGATGGCCCAGAGACGGCCATCGGTGCCCAACAGGCAGTGGCCTGCCTTGCGGTCCGCGTTGTTGGCGATGACGTCAAAGGCGCAGAGTTTCACCATCTCTTCCCGATAGCGCCGACGAAGCGTGAAGTAGTTGGCTGTGGGGTCCGACGCCACGTACACTTGCACCGCCCCAATGCCATAGGGGCCGTCCCGGACCACTGTCGGCGGCACGAACCCCCACCCCACCGCTTCGCTCAACAGGTAGGAGGTGTACTCCCTCCGGTAGAGCGTGCCCTCGGGGAAGTCCCAGAGAGGTGCTTCACCCCGGCGCGGTTTGTAGACCACCGGGCACCGCCAGCGGGCACCGTGGGACACGACGGCGAAGAACGTCGCGTTGGACCCCACGGGGGCGGGGCGGCAGTCCACCAACTCCCCGGTCGCCAGTGCCTCTAGGATCGGGGGAGGCTCAGGGAACCGGATGGGAGGGGTGAGCGGGCGCTGCACCTCCGGCTTCATGGGCTAGTACCTGCTGTCGGAAAAGGGCGCTATGATCAACCGCTCGTGGTGAGCCTGTCGAACCATACGAGCGGAGGAAAAGTCCCGCTCATGTCCTTCGACGGTGCTCAGGATGAGCGGGACTTGAAGTATGAC
>JACQOS010000184.1 GCA_016202425.1 Chloroflexota bacterium | reverse complement strand
CCTGGGCAACCCCTCCTGGGCCCATGAAGAGCGCTTCGCCACCCTCCTGGGCCGCCAGCGCCACCTGAAGGAGCTGGACGCCCTCCTTGCCCAGTGGACCCGCCAGCGCACCCCGGAGGAGGTGGAGGCCCTCCTCCAGCAAGAGGGCGTCCCCGCCTCCGTCGACGAGGACTCCAGGACCACCCGCGAGGACGTCCAGCTAGACCACCGGGGCTTCTTCCGCACGCTGTCTCACGCCGTCAGGGGGGAAATGACCCAACGGGGCCCCTGTTTCCGGCTCTCCCGGACGCCCGACGATCAGAGGGGCGGGCCCACCATGGGACAACACAACTTCGAAGTGTGCACCATGCTGGGGATGAGCGACGACGAGATTGCCGAGGCCATCATCGAGGGTGGGCTGGGAACCGAGCCCGTGGCCGCCGCCTGAAGGCCGCAGGTCCCCTTCCCAGTCCGCCCCGACAGGGGCAAGCCCCTTGACCAGGACCATCCCCACCGCCATGACCATCGCCGGCTCCGACTCGGGAGGCGGCGCCGGCATCCAGGCGGACCTCAAGACCTTCGCCGCCCTCGGCGTCTACGGAACGTCGGCCATCACCGCCATCACCGCCCAGAACACCCTCGGCGTCACCGCCATCCACGAGGTCCCCACCCATCTCCTCACCGCCCAGATCGAGGCCATCGTGACGGACATCGGCGCCGACGCGGTGAAGACCGGCATGCTCTCCTCCAGCGCCATCATCGAAACGGTCGTAGAGGCCGTGCGCCGCTGGCACCTGGCGCCCCTAGTGGTGGACCCGGTGGTGGTGGCCAAGGGGGGCGACAGGCTCCTTCGGGAGGACGCCGTCGAGGCCCTCCGCACCCGGCTCCTCCCGCTGGCGACGGTGGTGACACCCAACGCCTGGGAGGCCGAGGTGCTCACGGGAGTCCAGGTCCACACGGTGAAGGACGCCCGCCGGGCGGCCAAGGCCATCGCGTCCATGGGCCCGCGGAGCGTCGTGGTCAAGGGCGGCCACCTGGAGGGCGAGGCGATAGACACCTTCTACGACGGCAGCCACTTCCGGGAGTACCGCGCCGAACGGGTCCCAACGAAGAACACCCACGGCACCGGCTGCACCTTCGCCTCGGCCATCGCCGCCGGCCTGGCCAAGGGCCTGCCCTTGGGGGAAGCCATCGGCCTGGCCAAGGAGTACGTCACCCGGGCCCTCCGCGCCAGCCTGGACATCGGCTCAGGCCACGGGCCCCTCGATCACTTCTCTATGCTCCGCCGCCGCAGGGCAGCCAGACCGTAGCGCCGGTCGCTGGAAAGCGGGCTGCCCTAGTCCGGCAGGGACTCCTCGGCCAGCAGCAGCTCCTCGGGGAAGACCTCGCTCCACGGCTGCTTGCGTGGTGTCAGCCCCTGCTCGGCCGAGAAGGTCTGGGCCATGTCAATAGCCGTGCGGTTGGCCTTGATGCCGTACTTGAAGGGGTCGTCGCCGAAGGTCTCCCGCTGCTGCCGTATGTCCTCCACGCCGAAGACCAGGCACGTAGGCGGGTCGTCGTACAGCCGCTGGTAGGCCAGCTTCTTGGCCTTCTCGAAGGCCTCCATGAGGTTGTTGGCCACCCAGGGATGCTCCTTCAGAATGCTCTCCCGGATCACCGTCACGTGCTGGGGAGGGAACACCCCCGTCTTCTTGAAGAAGCGGGAGGCCTCTCTCTTCGCATCGCGGAACATGGTGGTGAAGCGCCGGTCCTTGGAGATGTCCGCCTTCGGTCGGTCCATGATGGCGCCGGTCTGGTAGGTAATGGCGGCGTCCAGCTCGCCCCGCAGAAACATGGTCCCCAGGTCCGTGGTCGTGTAGTGGAACTTGACGTTGGCGGGAGGCTTGAATCCCATGGACGAGGCGACGCTGAACCTCTCCGGCCGGTCCTGGTACCACTCCATGTCCTCCGGCTTCACGCCAAACTCGTGCTGGAGGATGCCCCGTGTCCAGAGGGCTGCCGACTGGCAGTAGTCGGCGTTCCCCACGCGCTTCCCTTTCAGCGACTCGGGGTGGTCCACCTGGATCCCCGAGCCCCGCCGAATGAGGATCCTCGTGTAGTAGAACTTCCGGTTGTGGAAAACTGGCAGCAGTCGGTAGCCCCAGCCCCTGGACCGGCCCATGAGGAAGAAGGAGTGGGACATCTCCGAGAGGTCGAACTGGTTGAACTTGAGCTGCCGGTAGAAAAGGTCAGGCCCGGCCACCGGCTGATACTGGAGCGTGATGCCCACCGGCTTGACCTCTCCGGTGATCAGCGGCATCACCCGATCGTAGGGCGCTATGGAGAACGACAGGACTAGGTCTGCCATCGCGATTCCCTCCCTTTGTTGTAGGTCCCGGCCTCCCGAAGCAATGACTCATTCAGCTCCAGCGCCTTTGCCACGCCAGGGCGCCACGTTCGCTCACGACGCGAGCAACCAGTCTACCGGCTTCCCGCTCGCGCAGGAAGTTGAAAGGCGTCCAGGGCCCCTGGAGCCAAGGTCTGGTCCTCCTCCAGGCCCACTCCCAGCCCCGCTGCCACGCAGCACAGGTACGCCTCGAAGGCGACGCTCGAGGCGATGGTGAGAATGTCCCTGTCCTGGAACCCGCTCTCCCTCAGGCCCTCCACGTCCGACCGGGCCATGGCGCTGGGCAGCCGCGCCACCTGCTCGGCGAAGCGGGCCACATCGCGCTCGGGGCCGCCCAGCTTGCCGCCAGAGGGTTCCTGTGTCAACGCGAGAGCCTCATCGGAAGTGGCCCCCGCTTCAAGAAGCGCTTGGGCACGATGCACTCCCACATAGGGCACCCACAGGGTCGCCGCCACCACCAGCCCTATGATAGCCTCCAGCCTCCACCCGAGCCCCGAACCACCCATCCCCACCAAGCGCCCAAAGGCCAGCGTCGCCTCCAGGGCCTCGGGCCTCAGCCCGAAGGCCAGCCCCAGGTTCCGCATGGGACTAGGCGCGCCGAGGCGTTCCCATTCGCCCAGGACCTGAGCGAACCGCCGTCGCTCCGGCGACGCCGTCCGGATCCAGCACATCCCCCGGCCATCGCCGGGGGCTGCCGGCCCGCGCGCCGTCGGCACGAGCGGGGACCCCTCATCCCGCCCTCCGGCTGCCTGGCGTTCACCGTAGATGGTGGTGCCGAGCTCGCTCTCGTTCACGCCGAAGGCGCCCAGTATCTCCCGGGTGTAGGCGTGGTCCCGCTTCAACTCCACGCCCAGGGAGTCGGCCAGGCGGGTGATGAAGTTCCGGTACGCCGCCGCCAGGACGATGGAGAGGATGTCCCGGTCCTTGAACCCGTGCTGGCGAAGGGTGCCCGCGTCCTTCTCCTCCACGGCGCTGGGGAGGAGGGTCAGCTTCTCCCCGAACTCCAGCATGGCGTGGTCCGCCTCCTGGAGACGCGCCTTCCGCCAGTCCGTGGCCACCGCCACCACCGTCTCCAGGTCCGCCCCGCCCTCCTGACGCAGATACTCTGCGTGCTGGACCCCTCAGTACTTGCAGTGGAGCAGGGCGGAGATGCTCACCGCGATCAGCTCCTCCCGGTAGCGGCCCAGGCCGGAGCCACCAAAGGTCATGGCGCTGCCAAACCCCGTGCGCGCCGCCATGAGGTCGGGGCGCAGGCTGAAGACCTTGAGCACCTCCTGGACGCCCCCCTTGCCCAGTTGGTCCCGGGCGAGGCTGCGCTCATAGGCCTCCCTCACGTATCCCGTGGCCTCGTCCTCTTCCACCATCCGGATCCACGCCATGGCACTCCCTCCACCCTTCGGAGCACTCCCTACGCCGCACGCATTCTAGCCAAGGCGTCGCCGTGGCGTCAAGCAACGGCACCGTCCGAGGGAAAGGCCCTGGCGTCCCCTGCCCAGAGTTGCCGCAAGGCCGGGCGCGTGCTAGACTCCCTCCGGCTTCCCCATGGGGGATAGCCCCCGAGATGGAAGCCGGGCGCCGAGGCGTCTACCTCTCGCCGCCGCCCAGGAGGGGCCATGGCTGACCCCATTACCGCCGAGGTCATCCGCAGCAAGTTCGAGGCCCTCCTCCTGGAGATGCGCTTCGTCCTCTTCCGCTCCGCCTTCTCCGCCCTGATGCGCGAGTCCAGGGACTGCAGCTTTGGCATCTGCTCCGCCGACGGCGACATGCCTTTCCAGGGCGCACCCAATCACCTGTTCATGTACAGCCGGGCGGCTCGCCGGCTCCTGACCAAATGGCCAGCCCAGGAGGTCCACGACGGCGACATCTTCATCGGCAACGACCCCCACGAGATCGGCATCTCCCACTCGCCCGACGTGATGGTCCTGGCGCCTGTCCTCCACGAAGGCGCCCTGGTGGGCTTCTGTGGCTCCATCGCCCACAAGTCCGACTTCGGGGGCGCCGTCCCGGGCAGCGTCTACAGCGGCGCCACGGAGCTCTACCAGGAGGGACTGGTCCTGCCCCTTATGAAGTACCAGGACAGAGGCAGGATGGTCTCCCAGGTGGAGGAGGTCATCCGCGCCAACGTGCGGAACCCGGACCTGGTGCTGGGCGACCTAGGTGCCCAGGTGGGTGCCACTCTCCTGGGGGTCGGCCGGGTCAGGGCCCTGGCAGCCCGGTACGGCGCGGAGACCTTGCTGGCTGTGGCCAGGGAGCTGCTGGAGGTGTCTGAAAAGAGGCTCCGCCCGCAGATTTCCCGGTGGCCGGGCCGCACGGCGGAGGCCGAGGTGGTGTTGGACCCGCCACCCAACCACGACGGCCCGGTGCACATCCGCCTCCGCGTGACCCGGGATGACGGCCACCTGACCTTTGACTTCACCGAGTCCGACCCACAGGTCCGCAGCCCGGTCAACGTGCCCACCACCGCGCTCATGCACGTCTGCTGCACCTGCCTTGTCGGTATGACCGATCCCACCATCCCTCACAACGAGGGCGTGGCCCGGGCCATCACTCTGAAGATCAAGGCAGGAACGGTCGTGTGCCCCACGCCCCCGGCACCCGTGGGAAACACCACCAGGGTCCGTCCCAGGCTAGCGGACGTGGTGCTCAACGCCCTGGCCGCCTTGAAGGGAGAGAGGGCTGTCGCACAGCGGGGCGACTGCGGCAGCAGTGCCTTCGGCTGGCGCACTGGCCTAGTGGCGGGAAGACGGTACATCCAGTACGAGATCCAGAACGGCGCCGGCACGGGCGCCACGTCCTGGTGCGATGGCGTGTCCGGGGTCAACCCCTACGACTACTCTCACAATGGCGGCTCTCTGGACACGCGCGGCCTCCCGGACACCCCCGTGGAGGTCCTGGAGGCCCAGTACCCCGTGCGCGTTCGGAAGTTCGAGCTGGTCCCTGATTCCGGAGGGCCTGGGCAGTTCCGGGGCGGCGCCTCGCGGAGGCGCCTGTACGAGGCCCTGGCGCCGGCGGACCTCAACGTGCGGCACGCCATGGGCTGGGTGATCCCTCCCCAGGGCATGGAGGGAGGGTTGCCGGGACGAAGCGGCCGCGTGGTGATCAACGTCGGGACGCCCGCAGAGGTCAACCTAGAGACCTGGAGCCATGAACTCCAGCCCGGCGACACCCTCTCCTTCGAGTCCCCCGGGGGAGGTGGATTCGGCAACCCCTTCCAGCGGGAGCCCCAGGCCGTTCTCCGCGACGTGGTGGAGGGTTTCGTCAGCCCAGAGGGCGCCCACACGGACTACGGCGTCGTGGTTCAGGCCGCCGGTAGCAGCTTTGTCCTGGACCTCCCGGCAACTCGGCGGCTCCGCTCGGCGCGCCGCCAGCCCTGAGGGCACCCCGCGCTCCCGTTCACCGGAAGGCCCGCAGAGGGTTGAAGGAGATGTCCCGGTCGTACGTGTCCACCCCTTCCCGCCTTTTCACGTACGCCACTACCGGGTACAGCACGGGGGTCATCAGGGCCTCGTACGCCACCTTCACCCCCCACTGGGTCACCACCAGCCTCAGCACGTCACCCCCCGTCTGGGCCACCACCGTCCCGGCGAAGGCCACCGTGATGAACAGGGCCGAGTCGAACCCCTGCCCAACTATGGTGGAGGAGATGGTCCGGCTCCAGAGCCAGCGCCCCCGAGTCAGGACCTTCAGACGCGCCAGGACCTGCGAGTTGGACAGCTCCCCCGCCAGATACCCCAAGAAGGAGGCCAGCAGGATTCGCGGGGTGCGGCCCAGGATGGCCTCGTACGCGCCCTGGTCTTTCCATTCGGCAAAGGCAGGCAGCAGTCCCCCCACCCAAAAAGCTGCCACAGCAACCAGATTGCACACGAACCCCAGCCAGATGACCCGGCGCGCCACCCGGAACCCGTATACCTCCGTCAGCACATCCCCCAGGATGTACGTCACGGGAAACACCGCGATGGCGGCGGGCAGCACCAGCCCGGCCACGGCAGTGACCTTGACGGCGATGATGTTGGACGCCACCAGGAGCGTGACGAAGAGGGACGCCAGGAGCAGGAAGAGCCCACTCATGCCACGGTGCCCTCCGTCCTCACGCTTTTCCCTGGTCACAGGCGTTGCCCCTGGGAGACGCTTCTTGCAGCCGTGGGAGCCGCCAGGCACCGCCGGCTACGACAACCCCACGATCTTGATCATGGTCCGGGCATTGTGGAGCCTGTTGATGCTCAGCAGCAACGCCGTGACCTCTTCCACGTACCGGGCATTCTCCAGGCCATCGCCATCCACGGGACGCAGGTTGGGGATGCGCCGCACCAGCGCCATGACCCTCTCCTTTCCCGCCTGGTAGTCGGAGCACGCCACCACGTCCCCCTCCACCACGCGGTCGGGCACCCAGAGGTCCACCGCGCTCACATGATGGAACGCGGCCACCACCTGCGACCTCGGGAGCAGCCGCTGGGCCTGGGCCGCCGCCGATCCCTCCGGCACGGGCACGGCGGCGAAACGGCCCTGAGCGAAGACCACCGGCGCCACTGCGCTCACCACTACCTTCCTCGCCAGCACCTCCGCCAGCGGCTTCAAGACCGCCGCCTGGGCCTCGTAGGGCACCACCACGAAGACGATGTCCGCCTGCGCTGCCACCTGTGCGTTCTCGGCGGCCAGGACCTGGGCCGATGGCGCCTTCGCCTTCACCCGCTCGGCAGCCTGCCTTGCCTTGGCCAGGTCCCGGGAGCCCAGCATCACCCTTTCCCCCGCCAGGGCCAGGCGCAGGGCCAGCCCACGTCCTTCAGGGCCAGTGCCTCCCAGGAATCCGATCATGGAACACCCCTTCCCACCGTGGACTCGGATGACGACGTGACGGGTGGCAAGTATACTACGAAGGCGCCCTTCAGGGCACCCCAGTCCGCGGTGCCCCAGGGCCTTTCAATTGTCGGTTTCACCCCCTCTCTGACTCTCCCCCGTGCAACGGGGGAGAGAAATCCCTTCCCCCGCTCGCGGGGGAAGGTTTAGGATGGGGGTGCAGGAGCCAGGGGCTGCTCTTATGGATAACTG
>JACQOS010000200.1 GCA_016202425.1 Chloroflexota bacterium | reverse complement strand
CCCTAGAACTCCGCCATCCCGACCCGTCGGGATGGACTCCTCCAGGAGACCCCTTTTGAAATGACTTCATGGGAAGGCTCCTTTGACTGCCCCCTTCCTCCCTGCTATACTGAAAGCGCTTGCAACAGCTGCTGGGTTTCAATTCAATAGCTGAAGGGTGGCGCGCCGCCAAAGCCTTCGGCCTTTTCTTCCCTCTGCTCCGGGTGGGCGGTCCTCTGCTGGTGGGGTGATGATGAGGAGGTGATTTCCCTGGTTTCCAACATTGGTGTTCGTGCCTTGGGTGCTCTGCTCTTGGGGCTCGCGGGCTGGCAGGCCGGCGAACGCCTGGGCGGGCTGTGGGGTGCTTCTGGCCTGTTTCCCTGGGGGATAGGAGGCATTGTAGCTGGGGTCGTAGTGGGCGCTGTGGGCGTGCCCTACCTCATAGTGGCGCCTGCGCGCCTCCTGGGAGGGACGTTGCAAAGGGTATCGGCGGCCCGGATGGTGGCGGGCGTCGTCGGCCTTGCCCTGGGCCTGCTGGTGGCTGCGGTCGTGTCGGCTCCCCTATCGCGCTTGCAAGGATGGCCGGGCATCTGGGTTCCCCTGGGGATAACCCTGGCGCTGGCTTTCCTGGGAGTGCTGCTCGGAATGAGTCGGGAGGGAGACGTTGCCCTCCTCTTCTCGGGCATGGGTCGAGCCCGCAGGAGCGAAGGTGGCCGGGTGACAGGGCAAGTCGTCGTGGACACCAGCGCCATCATCGACGGCCGACTGGTGGACATCATGCAGACGGGCTTCCTCAGCGGCCCGCTGGTGATCCCTCGCTTCGTCCTGGACGAGCTCCGGCACGTCGCTGATTCCACGGACTCACTGCGGCGCAGCCGGGGCCGTCGCGGGCTGGAGATGCTCAACAAGCTACGCAAGGAGACGACGGTGCCCATTCAGGTTCTGGACTTGGATAGGCCCGATGGGCTGGAGGTGGACGGCAAGCTCGTCCAACTGGCCAAGCACCTGGGTGCTCCTATCGTGACCACGGACTACAACTTGAACCGCGTGGCGGAGATCCAGGGCGTGCGAGTCTTGAACGTCAACCAGCTCGCCAACGCCCTCAAGTCTGCGGTCTTGCCCGGCGAAGACCTGGAGGTCCAGATCATCCAGGAGGGCAAGGAGCTTGGACAGGGGATCGGGTTCCTGGACGACGGCACCATGGTGATCGTGGAAAACGGCCGTCGGTATCTGAATACCCGTATCCCCCTCACCGTTACCCGAGTGCTTCAGACCGCCGCCGGGCGGCTCATCTTCGCCCAGACCAAGACCCGGTAGCAATGCCCCAGATGTCCATGCCCCCTCCTGGCGCATCCCTCGGCCGCCGGGCGGGGGCCATCCTTGTGGCGGCGGGCGAGAGCCGCAGGATGCAGGGGGCGGACAAGCTGTTCATGTCTCTCCTGGGCCGGCCCTTGCTGAGCTACGCCCTGGCGGCTTTCGAGGCGTGTCATTCCATCGTCGACATTGTCCTGGTGGTCCGGGCCGAGAACCTGGAGCGGGGCAGGCGGCTGGTGCAAGAGGGCGGGTTCGCCCGGGTGGCGGCGGTGTGTGAAGGAGGCCCGCGTCGCCAGGACTCGGTGCGGCTGGGGCTGGAGCGTCTCCCAGCTTCCCCCTGGGTGGTGGTCCACGATGGTGCCCGCCCCTGCGTGCAGCCTGAGCTCATCGAAGAGGGGCTGACCATGGCGGAGCGGTTCGGCTGCGCCGTCGCTGCAGTGCCCCTGTACGATACCGTGAAGCGGGTGGATGGTGGCGGCCAGGTCGAGGAGACCCTGGACCGCCTTCACCTCTGGGCCGTGCAGACTCCCCAGGTCTTCCCCCGGGAGTGGCTGTCGAAGGCACACCAGCTAAGGGATGTCACCGCCACCGACGACGCCGCTCTGGTGGAGCGCCTCGGCTATCCGGTCCACGTGTACCTCGGCTCGCCCATGAACATCAAGGTCACCACTCCCCAGGACCTCCTCTTGGCGGAGGCAGTGCTGCGGTCGCGAGGGCGCTAGCGTGAGGGTGGGCCTGGGCTACGATGTCCACCCCCTGGTCCCCGGGAGACCCCTGGTCTTGGGAGGGGTGACCATACCGCACTCCCTTGGCCTGGCTGGCCAGAGCGACGGCGATGTGCTCACCCACGCTGTGATCGACGCCATGCTGGGGGCCGCCGCCCTGGGCGACATCGGCACCCACTTCCCTTCCGCCGACCCTCAGTACAGCGGCATCTCCAGCCTGGTGTTGCTGGCCCGGGCCCGCGACCTGTTGACGGTTGCTGGATGGCGGGTGGGGAACCTGGATGCTACAATCGTCGCCGAGCAACCCAAGATGGCGCCCTACGCCCTCAGGATGCGCCAGGCCCTGGGCGCCTGCCTGGGCGTGGACGTGCGTTCCATCAGCGTCAAGGCCACCACCACGGACCGCCTGGGCTTCGTGGGAAGGGGCGAAGGCATCGCTGCCCACGCCGTCGTGGCCCTGGAGCCCGTGCCATGAGACTGTACGACACCCTCTCCGGGGAGGTCCAGGGGTTCGCGCCCGTGGGCGACGAGGTGAAGATGTACGTCTGCGGTCCCACGCCGTACGACGTCACTCACCTCGGTCACGCCATGAGCTACGTGGTCTTCGATGTGCTGCGCCGTTACCTGGAGCACCGGGGCTTCCGGGTCCGCCACGTTCAGAATTTCACCGACATCGATGACAAGCTCATCGCCCGGGCCGTGAAGGACGGGGTGACGGTCCAGGCCCTGGCGGAGCGTCACATTCAAGGTTTCCTTGGGGACATGGACGACCTCAACGTCCTGCGGGCCCACGTCTACCCCAGGGCCACCCAGGAGATCCCTGCGATGGTCCAGGTGGTGCAGGGCCTGCTGGGCAGAGGACATGCCTATGTAGCGGATGGCGATGTCTACTTCCGGGTACAGAAGGCTCCCGGGTACGGAAAGCTGAGCCGCCGGACCCTGGAGGGCATGGTGGCAGGGGCGCGGGTCGAGCCCTCGGAGCACAAGGAGCACCCTCTGGACTTCGCCCTCTGGAAGCGGGCCAAGCCGGGCGAGCCCAGTTGGGAGAGTCCGTGGGGCCAGGGCCGGCCGGGATGGCACATCGAGTGCACCGCCATGTCGCTGCGCTACCTGGGGACGACGCTGGACATCCATGGTGGGGGACAGGACCTCGTCTTCCCCCACCACGAGAACGAGATCGCCCAGAGTGAGCGGTACACGGGGGTGACCCCTTTTGTCCGGTTCTGGGTCCACAATGGCCTCCTCCGCCTGGGCGAGGAGAAGATGAGCAAGTCCGTGGGCAACCTTATCCCCGTGCGCGAGGCATTGCAGCGCTATAGCGCCGATGCCATCCGCCTTTTCTTCCTGAACTCCCACTACCGGAGCCCTCTCACCTTCTCGGAGGAGGACCTGGCGGCGAGGGAGCGGGCCACCGACCGCATACGCACCGCCCTTCGACCTGCGGCGTACAAGGAAGGCGAACGCGCCTTTGAAACGGAGGGGTTCCGTCTGCGGTTCATGGCGGCCATGGATGAGGACCTCAACACCCCGCAGGCCCTCTCCGTCCTCTTCGAACTTGTTCACGAAATCAACCAACATCGAGACGCCGGCGGGAACGTCGCGGAGGGGCAGGCGCTGCTCCAGGAGCTGGGCGGCGTACTCGGCCTCACCTTCCAGCCCAGGCGGTCGACGGACAACGTGGCCCTCCAGCCCTTCCTTGAGCTGCTGGTGGAGGTGCGCGCCCGGCTGCGCGACGCCCGGCAGTACGCCCTTGCCGACACCATCCGCTCCCGGCTGGCCGATCTGGGCGTTGCTCTGGAGGACACGCCCCAGGGCACCCTCTGGCGGTTCCAGGGACCCCGCCTCCCCTGACTCCCATGGGCGAGGACATTGCGGCGGCATTGCGCCAGGCGCTGGGCGAAGGGGCCGTTCTGGACGACCTCCGGACCCGACAGCTCCACGCTGCCGATGCCCTCAGCCCCTCCCGGGCCTTCTCCGTTGCCCCCGCGTCCTGGAACGTCCCTCTCCTGGTCGTTATGCCCGACTCCACCGAGGCGGTGGCCCGCGTCGTTCGCCTGGCGTGCCAGTACCGGGCGCCCGTCATCCCCTTTGGTGGCGGCACGGGGGTGATGGGCGCCGCGGTGCCCTGTGCCGGCAGCATCGTGGTGGACTTGAAGCGCCTGAACCGGGTGCGAGCCGTTTCCCGGGAGGACGGCACGGCCCTGGTGGAGGCGGGGGCCATCCTCAAGGACCTGGACGCAGCGCTCCAGGGACACGGCCTCATGCTGGGCCACGACCCCTGGAGCCTCCCCATCGCCACCGTGGGCGGCGCCATCTCGACCAATGGCGTCGGCTATCGGGCCGCCCGCTACGGCTCCATGGGTGCCCAGGTCCTGGGACTGGAGGTCGTTCTGCCCACGGGGGACGTGGTGGTCACCAGCGCAGCTCCCAAAGCTGCCTCGGGTCCCAACCTGAACGGCCTCTTCATCGGTGCCGAGGGGACCCTGGGGATCATCACCGCCGCAACCCTTCGGGTGTTCCGGGCCCCGGAGGAACGGAGGTTCGCCACCGTTGCCTTCGCCACCTTTGAGGATGGGTTCCGGGCCGTGGCTGAGCTGTCTGCCCTGGGGATGCGCCCGGCCATCCTGGACCTGACGGAAGAGCGGCGAGCGCCTCGGGCGGCACCCGGCGTGCTGCTGTACCTGGCGTTTGAAGGCTACCGGGAGGAGGTGGAGGCCCAGGAGAAGCGCTCCCTGCGGTTATGTCGGGAGTTCGCTGGCCAGGAGCTCGGCCCACAGCAGACGGAGGCCCACTGGCGGGAGCGGCACCTCTCCGGGGAACGCTACCAGCAGCAGGTGCTCCCTCTGCTCCCGGAGGAGCGCTGGGCCCGGGGGTCGGACCGCCGCCAGGCCTGGGACTATCTGCACGTCGCCCTCCCGGTCTCCCGGGTCCTGAAGTTCCGCCAGCAGGCAGCCGCCATTGCGAAGGAGGCCGGCGCAACCGTTCAGGAGTATTCGGTGTGGACGGCGCCGGAGCTCTTCTCCCTGCTCATGACTGGCGCCGCCGTGGAGGGACCGGGGGATTCTGGGGCCTTCGCTCACGCGGTGGACGCCATTCTCCGTCTGGCCCAGGACCTGGGCGGGAGCATGGAGTACTGCCACGGGGTGGGCTTGAAGCTGGCCCACCTGGTGGAACGGGAGTGGGGCAGCGGGCTGGACGTGGTGCGCCGCCTCAAGCGGGTCCTGGACCCGTACGGCATTATGAACCCAGGGAAGCTGGGGTTGTAGCGGGCCTTCGCCGTGAACCCTCCTGACTCGGAACCACTCCCAGCGGTCTAGAACCTGTCTCAAAACTCCTTCTGGGGGAGCCCATCCCGACGGGTCGGGATGGCAGGGGCCTGGGGGTGTCCCCCAGATTCGTTCTCTCCCCCCTCTCCCGCCTGAGGCGGGAGAGGGGGCCAGGGGGTGAGGGTTTCCCGGATAGCCTCTAGGAAGAGGCCTGAGCGCCCCGCTGCGAAGCCAGATACGACTCGGCGGCGGCCATGCTCCGGCTCGCCAGCGCCAGCCTGGCGGAGAGACGGGCCTGGTACCTGGCAACCTTGGCCTCGGCGACGCGTGCTGGGACCAGATACGCCCGCACGTGGTCAACCAACCTCTTGGCGTCCTCCATGAACCGGTCGCCGAGCTTCGCAGCGTTCATGGAGAGGAGCAGGCCCTTCTCGAGTTCCCGCTTGGCCTTGCGGCCAGCCGCGGACTTGGGCTCGGGATTGGCTCTCAGCGCCCAGAGCGCAGTGGGCAACCGTTCCAGGACAAGACGGCAGGTGGCCTTTTTCTGTTCTCTGACCGCGTCCTCCATGAGTGCCTTCAGATTGCTCTGTGCCATCGTCTGGTTGAAGTGATCCCACACTGTCTGAGCGACCTCGATCCTGTACAGCACGCGGGCCATCCACTCCTTGTCCCGGATGTAGCCCATGCCGAAGAGGTACGGCAGCGCCAGCAAGAGGGAGCCCGCCACACCCGCCCAGCTCAGGTAGCCCGCCGTCAGGTCGTTGACAACGACGACCTCCAGGCCCAGCCGCTTCAGACTCAGGGGCAGGGCAGCCAGCACCGCGACCACCATGAACTGAAGCTCCCGGCTTCTCGTATCCCAGCTCGTCCTGAAGCCGACGAAGACCAGCAGGACAAGGGCAAGGAAGCAGCCGGCGAGGACGAGTCGGCTCTCGAACCAGTACCAGAGGAGCGTCCCAGGCTCGTAGGTAGATTCCACCGTTCAGCCTCCCGAGAGGTCCGTCGTCCCTATCTTGGTAGCTATGACCGCCTGTCTCCCGGCAACTCACAGAGCCTGACTGTCGCTCTCTGTCCGACGGTCGCCCCCAGCTCCCGGGCGGCGTTGCCGTTCCTGGCCGCGACTTCCAAGTATCCGTGGCTTCCTATGAGGGCCGCCAGGCCCTCGGCTGCGGCGTACGTGTCCGATAGCCCCCGGATGGTGGCGCCAGCGATCTCCACCACCAGGCGCGCCTCCTTCCCGGCGAGGAGGTCCGCCCCCACGTTGGTCACCACGTTGCCGAAGCGGTCGGTGTGGATGACGTGTCCCAGGAGCTCCCGTCCGCGCCATTGAGGCACGGGGATGTGGAAGCACAGGATGGTCTCCACAGGCTCCCCCAGCTCTTGGGCCGCTACGCCCAGGGAGAGATGCGCCGCCGCGGGAGCGAACACGTCGCGGCCGTGAAACGTGGCGCTCACCGGGTGTCGCCAGTAGCGCGCGTTGGTGATGGCGTAGGCCTGCAAGTCCTGGGGCAGGGGGCGAGGGTAGACCTGGAAAGGCGTCCGCGGGCGCTTCTCGGCGGGAAGGAGGTAGCTCAGGAGCCCGTTGTCGGGGGCCAGGAAGGTGTGTCCGTGGGCCAAGAGCAACAAAGCCTTGCGATCCGTGCCCACGCCCGGGTCCACCACCGCCACGTGGGTGGTGCCTTCTGGGAAATAGGGCCACGAGCTGCCCAGGAGGAAGGCGCCTGCGAGCACGTCCTGGGGCGGGACCTCGTGGGTCAGGTCTACCAGGGTCACCCCGGGATTGAGGCCCAGGATCACCCCTTTCATCTGTGCCGGGTACGCGTCCGAGTTCCCGAAGTCCGTCAGGAGGGTGACAACCCGGCCAGGCATGGCCTCAGGGCTACCTGGGGACCAGCAGAGACAGGACGGAGAGAAGGACGAAGACGGCCCCCAGCAGGATGGTGAACTGGAAGAGGGTGCGCTCCACTCCCCGGCGGGTCCGGAAGGTGCTCTGGGCGCTGCCGAAGACGCCGGCGCTCCCGCGGATCTGGGCCAGCACGACCACGATGAGGAGGGCGGCGACGACCATCTCCGCGATGGCTAGGGAGGTCTGCATGACCTTACTCTAGCAGGAGGACGGCAAATTTCAAGGGCCTGAGGGGCGAGAGCAACGGTCGCTCATCGTCCCGGGCCGCACATCCAGGTCCCGGAGGGCCGACCTCGGGCACGGGACTACCCTACTTCTTCTTGCCGTCCCCCTGGCCCTGGCCCTCCGGTGGGCCCTTACCTTTGTCCCCTTCGCTGCCCTTGCCCTTGTCTTCAGGCGGACCTTTATCCTCGGGCTGTCTCTGTTGCTTCGGACAGCCCGGCGGAGCTTCTCCCTCTTTGGGGCACTCACCCTTGGCTTTGCGGAGCGCCTTTTGGGCATTCTCTCGCGCTTCCGGTGGAGCGTTCCTGCTGGACTTTTCCAACCTGGCTTGCTGTTGTTCCTGCCATTTTTGCTGGAGCTCCACCAATTTCGCCGCCAGTTCTGGGTTGGACTCTTTGAAGCTCGCTTGGAGACGCTCCAGGCGGCCAGCTACCTGTTCGGCCTGCTGGAGACCCCGGAGTTCAAGAGGGGTATCGGTGGTGGCTCGGTGGCCTCCCTTGCCCCTGGCAATGACAACGATCTCGTTGCCCTCTCCCGGCACTGCCGCCCCTTCCGGCAGTTCCAGCTCCGCAATCTGGCCATTTTCGCCCAGCACCTTCAAACGGCCCTTGCCAGGGACGGTCTCCGAGGTGACCCCTTGAACCACGCCCCGCTGATGGGTGCCCGCCGCCTCTGATGGCACCACCACAATGCGGCTGGCCGTGGCAGTGCGGAAGCTGGGCTCCGGCGTCGGCGATGGTTCCGTTGCCGCCGGCGTAATCACTGGCGTAACGGTAGGCGAAGGTGTGCCTGTCGCCGCCGGTGGCGCTACCCCCACCACCATCGGGCGGTTCAGGCTGATGGCCACCCGGCTACCTACCTTGATGGCCTCGATGCCGACGTTTTTCTCCGGGGGAGCGTCAACGACAGTGCTGGCGCCTACCTCTATGGTAACGTTCCCGAACTGGGTCTCCACGACAATGGAGGACGCACTCACTGCTACAACGGTTCCCACCACGCCCTGCCTGACCACCTGTCCAGCGGGAGTCCCCTCCTGGGTACGTGGCGACGGAGATTGGGAAGAGAAAACAACAGAAGCCGTCATCCCGGACAGGAGTAGACCTAGGACAGCGCCAAGAGCCTTGCCACTAACCATGCTTCCCACCCCCTACGGCACGTAGATGACCGTCACCACCGCGGACTTCTCCTCGCCAGAATTCAGGCTTGCCACCACCTCGATAACATTCGCACCACCTTGGAGCGTCACTGTTGCCCGGAATCTACCTTCGGCATCTACGTCCACAAAGGAGTCATTCACGCTCACCGCGGCGTCAACCCGTGTCCTGCCCACTACCTCAATCGTTGAGCGGGTATGGAACGGCACTACAGGCTCAGGGGACAGGATGTCGAGGAAAAACGGACCGGTGGCCGCAGGCGTGGCCGTGGGGGTTGGCGTAGGGGTGCGCGTGGGCGTGGCCGTAGGGGTGGGTGCGGGAGTGGGCGTGGACGTCGGGGCCGCCGTTGGCCTGACGGAACTTGTCGGTGTAGCCCTCGGCGTGGGGGTAGGCACCGGCGTAGCCGCGAGGGATGGAGTTGAGGTGGCAGCCGGAGAAAGCACTGGCCTTGAGGTCGCCGTCGGTGTGGCTGTCGGCTCCGGGCCTCCACAACCAACCAAGACCCAAACAGACCACAGCAGCATCCCAGAACCCACCGAGCGCAATAGCCTGCCGGCCACCAGATGTTCCCTGGCCTCCCGAATCGCGAGCTTTCTCGAGGTGGTCAACCAAACAGTCTACATGAACGACAGTAGCAGGGCAACGTTCCGTTCTGTACTTGTTCAGTACCTGGGAGACAGTTGAAAGGCTGTGGGGAGGAGGTTCGCCATGGGGACAAGGAGTGCCAGAAAGACGCAGAGACAACGCGCCAGCCGATGCTTCCGTCTCATGGTGGCCCCTCCCTGAGACGAGATGGTCGCGGAACGACGGCCCTAGCGTACCACTGGTGTCAAGTGGCGCTGGGCCTGGTCTGGAGCCCGCCTAAGGTCCGTCGGGGCCTTACTGGGCCAGCTTGACCCGGCCGTTGAGCTGGCCGATGCGTCGCAGGAAGTCCAGGTAGATCTGGGTGCGCAGATCGTTGCGAGTGGGGACGGGGGTGACGAACTTGCCCTTGATCCAGATCTGTTTGGGCTCAATGCTCATCAGGACCCGCGGCCTCCCCTGGGCTTCCCGCATGAAGTCCGGGAAGTGCTCCCCGAAGAAGGCGATGGCCCTTTCCACGTGCTCCGCGTCCTGCTCCTTCAGCACCGCTCCAAGGGTGGCTATCGCCTGCTCCACATCGCTGTCGGCAGTGATGGGGATGCGAACCTCGTCGAAAATGTAGTCCGACCGGATCAGTCGGTGGTGCACCGAGAAGTCTTTCGTGTAGTTCAGGACGGGCTGGTCCAGGATGAGCAGGTTGGGGATGTGCACGATGCGCCCGGTTAGCTCCTCGCCCAGCTTGTCGTCCTCGCTGACTTCCTTGAGGACCGTGTGGAGCAGGCCCACGTGCATCACGTCTCCCCGGATGTTGCCAAGCCGGATGCGGTCCCCCGCGTCGTAGACTTTCGCGTAGTGGATGACGTAGTAGGCGAAGAAGCTGGCTATGTACTTCTGGAGCGCGAAGGCCAGGCTGAGGGCGACCAGGGACACATAGATGCCCGCTGGCTTGTACGTGGCGATGCCTACGAGAATGCCGCCTATGGCCAAGGCGGAGACAATGCTGACGGCCCATATCTTGACACGATGCAGGGTTATGATATTCAGGGAAGACCTCCACTTCTCTTGAGCGTCTGCAACTTCGTCTGGAGGAGCCGGTTTACCAGGGCTGGGTTGGCCTGCCCTCGGGTGAGCTTCATGACCTGGCCTACCAGGAACCGGATGGCCGTCTCCTTGCCGTTCAGATAGTCTGCCACCGCTGCCTCGTTGGCGGCAAGGGCCTCGTCGACCGCCTTCTGGATGGCCGAGGCGTCGGAGATCTGGCCCAGGCCTCGCTCTTCCACGACGAGCCCCGGTGCCTTGCCGGTAGCAAAGGCCTCTTCCAGCACTGTCTTGGCCAGGCTGGCGCTCACCGTGCCTGCCTCCATCAGGTCCATCAGCTCCGCCAGGTGCCCAGCCCGGAGGGGCGTATCTTCCAGCTCCTTGCCCGAGGCATTGAGGAGGCGCGCCACCTCGGTGAGGGTCCAGTTGGCGGTGGTCTTGGCCCTCTTGCGGAGGGCCTCACCCCGAAGGCCGTTCCCCGTCGCCGCTGCCTCGAAGAAGTCCGCCGTCGCCCTGGAGGCCGTGAGCAGCGTCGCGTCGTAGAGGGAGAGGCCGTACTGCTCCCTGAACCGGTCCCTTCGGGCCTCTGGGAGCTCTGGCAGCCGGGCCCGCAGCTCTTCCACCCACCGGCGGCTTATCCGAAGGGGAGGCAGGTCTGGTTCCGGAAAGTACCGGTAGTCGTGGGCGTACTCTTTCGACCGCTGGGAGACCGTGATACCGCGCTCCTCCACCCACCCTCGCGTCTCCTGGGCCACATGGCCGCCCTCGGCGATGACCTGGACCTGGCGCTGGATCTCGTGCTCCAGGGCCCGGTAGACGGAGCGGAAGCTGTTCATGTTCTTCACTTCCACCTTGGCCCCGTACCGGTCGCTGCCCGTAGTGCGCACGCTGATGTTGGCGTCGCAGCGGAAGCTCCCCTCCTCCATGTTGCCTGTGGAGACGCCCAGGTACCGGAGAATGGTGCGCAGCTTCATCAGGTACTGCCGCGCCTCCTCGGGCGAACGCAGGTCAGGGTCTCCCACGATCTCCATGAGAGGGACGCCCGAACGGTTCACGTCCAGCAGGCTGTACGTCTCGCCGCTGGGGTCCACGCGGTGGAACAGCTTGGCCACATCCTCCTCCAGGTGGACGCGGGTGATGCCCGCCCGCTTCTCCTGGCCGTCGGCGACGATGCTCATCCAGCCGCCGGAAGCAATGGGCCGGTCGAACTGGGAGATCTGGTACCCCTTCATCAGGTCGGGGTAGGGGTAGTTCTTGCGATCGAACTTGGTCTCTTCGGCGATGGTGCAGTTGAGGGCAAGGCCCGTCATGATGACGTACTCCACGGCCCGCCGGTTGATGACGGGGAGGACGCCTGGCATTCCCAGGCATACGGGGCACACGGCCGTGTCGGGGGGCAGACCCTGATAGTCGGCGCGGCAGGAGCAGAACATCTTGCTCCGGGTCAGGAGCTGGGCGTGCACCTCCAGGCCGATAACGGGCTCGTAGCGGGTGGTCGTGTCTACAGCCATACCAGGTCTCAGTATAGCAGAGGCTGTACTCAGGCCAAGCCCGATGAACCCAGTGTAGTATGCTGGATTTTCTCCTGGATATGGGATGACGAGGAAAGGAGCAAAGACATGCCTCAGGACCATGAGGAGTTCATGCGGGTGGCGCTGGAAGAGGCCGTGAAGGCACGCACCGAGGGAAACCTAGGGGTAGGTTCGGTGCTCGTTTGTGATGGGAGGATCGTAGGAAAAGGGAGGGGCCTCGCCCAAACATCGGGGGACCCTACGGCCCACGCTGAGGTGGCCGCTATGCGAGAGGCCAGGGTAGCCCTGGGCCGGTCCGACCTTGCAGGGTGTACCCTCTACACCACCTATGAGCCTTGCGTCATGTGCTGTGGGGTCGCCATGCTCCATCGGGTGAGCACCTTGGTGCTGGGAGCACGGCTCCATCCGTATGGAACGCGCCCCACCACCAACTGGGGCTCCTACACTGTGGAGCGGCTGATGAAGCTGGCCTCCTGGGAGGACAAGATGGCTGTGGTCACGGGCGTGCTGGAAGAGCAGTGCAGACGAACCTTGCGCAGTACGCCCGTGACCTAAGTGTCCTGTATCCGAAGTTCGCCGCAAATGTCATTGCGAGCCCCGATGAAGTCGGGGCGTGGCAATCTGGCGGCAGGGGGTCACCCCTCCTCCAGATTGCTTCGTCGTCCTCCCGACAAGTCGGGATCGGGACTCCTCGCAATGACAATATTCATGAATGTATTTCAGGTACACTACACTAGCTCCCAGGAAGCACGTATCTCCGCCACACCGCCCAAGCCCTCTATGGAGGCACCTCGTTCTTGCCGGGTCCACTCTCATCGTCTTCCCAGGCCCCCGGGCCCAGCAGCGGGACGAACCGGCATGGCCCCAGACCCTTCACGGAGTAGCCTTCCCTGGTCTTGTTCACCAGCAGCAGGTCCTGCTCTATCCGGGAGCCTACCGGGATGACCAGCCGTCCATCATCGGTGAGCTGGTCTAGCAGGACCCGCGGGAGCCAGGGGGCCCCTGCGGTTACCACGATGGCGTCGAAGGGCGCCTCCTCCGGGCACCCGAGCGCCTGGCCTGCCAGCCGCACCGAAACGTTTGTATAGCCCAGGGAGTGCAGAAGGGACTGGGCGGCTCTGGCCAGGGGGGGAAGGCGTTCCACGCTGATGACCTGCCCCGCCAGCAGGCAAAGGATGGCGGCCTGGTAGCCGGAACCGGTGCCCATCTCGAGCACCTTGTCGGTCTTCTTGAGACGCAGCGCAGCGGTCATGAGGGCGACGATGAGGGGTTGAGAGATGGTCTGGCCTTCGCTAGTGGGGAGGGGGATGTCTTCGTAGGCCAGGTGGCGGCTGGTCTCTGGGACAAAGAGTTCCCGGGGAACGCGTTCCATGGCGGCCAGCACGTCCTCGTCGTCGATCTCCCGCCGGAGGTGCGCCAGCAGCCGGTGCTTCTGGGAGTCCAGGTCCATGGGTCCGCTCGCCTTGCGTCGTGCCCCTGAGCTTGAAGCTCGGGTCGCTCTGTGGTAAACTCGTTCTTCAGTCTCGCTACCGCATCATTGTAGAGATTTCTGGAGATTTTGGCCATGCACCAGGAGGGGAACGACGAGAGGCAGTGGCTGCCCCTGCGGGCCGCCTGCCGGCTGGTGGAGGCCAACCAGGCCACCCTCCGTCACTGGGCCGACCGGGGCCTCATCCGGGCCTTTCGGACCCCGGGCGGTCACAGGCGCTTTTCTCGCCAGGACCTCGCGTCCCTGGTGGAAGGAGAGCTGGCTAGGGGCAACGGCCGCCCAGGGGACGACCTCGCCCGGGCGGCCTTGCGCAGGATGCGCCGCCGCCTGCGCGGCCGCGGCGTGGTCCATCTCTCTTGGTACGGCGGCATCGACGGCGAGGGCCGGACCCGCATGCGCCTCTTCGGCCGCCGCCTGTTGGGCCTTGCGGCAGCCTATTTGGGGAGGCAGAGTGGCCGTCAGGAGGTGCTGGTCGAGGCTCGCTTGATAGGGGAGGCCTACGGGCAGGAGATGGCGCGCCTGGGCCTCTCCCTGGAAGAGGTGATCCAGGCCTTCGCCTTCTTCCGTAACTCTCTCATGGAGGCTGTGGGGGTGGTGCTCGGGACCGCGGGCCCTCCGGGCGCCTTCGTGCGGGGATGGTTGGAGGCCAACCGGTTGGCCGACGAGGTGCTCCAGGCCCTCGGCCGGGCCTATGAAGGGGCCAGCCGGAAGGCCCCGGCACATCTCGACGGCTGACAGGCCCGCAACAGGAGGACCTGCGTTGACATCGATGGACCTCGTGGACCGAAGGCTCCTCAATCTGCTCCAGTCCTCGTTCCCCCTGGTGGCAGAGCCGTTTCAGGCCCTGGGCGGGCAGCTCGGCATATCCGAGGAGGAGGTGATGCTGCGGACCGCCACCCTCAAACGCAAGAACGTGATTCGCCAGATCAGTGCTATCTTTGACACCAGGCGTCTGGGCTACAAGACTTCCCTTGTGGCTGCCCGCTACCCCACGACGGCGCTGACCAGGGCAGCCCACGACATCAATCGTCACCCCGGGGTCAGCCACAACTATGCGCGCAACGGCTATTTCAACTTGTGGTTCACCCTGGCGGTGCCACCAGACCAGAGCCTGGAAGCCACGGTGGAGCGCCTGGCCCAGGAGACCGGGGCCGAGGCTGTTCGCATCCTGCCTACCGTAAGGTTCTTCAAGATCGGCGTCAACTTCGACATGGTGGAGGAGAAGGGCGCAGCCTACGATTACTACAGCCCCGACGGTTACGGCGACGGCCAGGCCCCCTGGAGCAATGGGGAGACTCTGACCCCCCTGGAAATCCACGTTGTCCGGGAGCTCCAGGAGGACCTGCCGCTGCGACCGCAACCCTTCCAGGCCATCGCCGAGCGTCTTGACGTGAGCCAGGAGGAGCTGTTCGCGTGCGCCCGTTCTTTTCAGGAGCGGGGGATCATGCGCCGGTACAGCGCCGTGCTCCACCACCGGCGGGCCGGGTTCCGGGCCAACGGGATGGGGGTCTGGCGCGTCCCACCGGAGCGGTCCGAGGAGGTGGGCCGCATTATGGCTGGCCATCCCGCGGTGAGCCACTGCTACGAGCGCCCGACCTTCTCCGATTGGCCCTACAGCCACTTCACCATGATCCATGCGACCTCCAAGGACGGCTGTGAGCAGATAGCCCGGGAGATCTCGGACCAGACGGGCATCAACGACTACCGGGTGCTGTACAGCTACCGGGAATACAAGAAGACCCGGGTCCGCTACTTCGTCGAGGGGGCCTGATGCCGACGTACTACCCCGTGTTCCTGGATGTCCGGGGGCGTCGCTGCGCCGTCGTCGGCGGTGGCCGGGAGGCGGAGCGGAAGACCCGCGGCCTGCTGGAGTGCGGCGCTCAGGTGACGGTCGTCGCCCCGCTCCTTACCCCGGCCCTCGGTGGCCTGGCCCAGGAAGGACGGATCGACTGGAAGGCCCGAGGGTACCAGCCGGGCGACCTGGCGGGCTTCTTCCTGGCCATCGCCGAGAGCGACGATCCCAAGGTGTACCGACAGGTCGCCCTGGAGGCGGAACGAACGGGGGTCCTGCTGAACGTGATCGACATGCCTCATCTCTGCACCTTCGTCGCCCCAGCGGTGGTGCGCCGGGGCGAGGTGGCCTTCGCCATCTCCACGGCGGGCCTGAGCCCGGCTTTGAGCCGCCGCCTGAAAGAGGAAGTGGCCCGCAGCCCCGTCCTCCGATGGGCTGACCTGGCCGAGATGCTGGCGGAGGTGCGCCTCGTCCTCCGCAAGAAGCGGGTGAGGCCACACCCGGACCGGTGGCAGGAGTGCATGGACGAGGAGCTGCTGACCCTCTTTCACTCGGGGCGCCGCGAGGATGCCAAGCAGCGGCTGCTCGCCATGCTCCAGGAGCAGCCGGCAGCCACGGGAGACCACCGGTGAGGATCGTGGTGGTGGGCCTGAACCACACCACCGCTTCGCTCGCGGTCCGGGAGCGGGTGGCCGTTGCTGCCGGTGAGCTGGGCGAGGCCCTGGAGGCCTTGAGGGCGAGGGTGGGCAACGGGGTGGTCCTCTCCACCTGCAACCGGTCCGAGGTGTACGCCCTGGTCGCTTCGCTCCCTCGGGGCGTTGATGCTCTCAAGGGTTTCTTCAGCGCCTATCACCGGGCGGCCCGTCGCTCCCTGGAACCCCACTGGTACGTGCACATCCACCGGCAGGCGGTCCACCACCTGTTCCGGGTCGCCGCGGGCCTGGACTCCCTCATCCTGGGGGAAGCGGAGGTCCTGGGCCAGGTGCGAGACGCCTACGCGGCGGCCAGCGAGCGTGGCCTGTGCGGCGGGACGATGGCCCGCCTGTTCCACCAGGCCCTTCGCGTCGGCAAGCGGGCCCGGCGGGAGACTGCCATCGGACGCCACGCGCTCTCCGTCAGCCGGGCGGCGGTGGAGCTGGGACGCCAGGTCCTGGGCGACGTCAGAGGCAAGAGGGTCCTGGTGGTGGGCCTGGGGGACGCGGGCGTCCTGGCCGCGCGCGCCCTGGCGGACGCGGGAGCCGGCGAGGTGGCGGTGACCAACCGCACCTTCCGGCGGGCGGAGGAGTTGGCCCGGCAGTTGGGAGGCGTGGCCGTGCCGTTCGACAACCTGGTAGAGGCGCTGGCCAAGGCCGACATCCTGGTGAGCGCTACGGGCTCCCCCGGCTACGTCCTGGATGTTCAGACGGTGGCGCTGGCCCGGGCCGCCAGCCAGCGGCCTCTGGTGCTCGTAGACATCGCTGTCCCCAGAGACATCGATCCCCGCGTGAGCGAGGTCCCCGGTGTTCATCTGTACGCCCTCGACGACCTGGAGGCCCTGGCGGAGACCAACCGCCGCCAGCGGCAGCAGGAGGCTGAGCGGGTGGAGGTCATAGTGGGGGAGGAGGTCGACCGGTTCGTGGGCTGGCTCTCTTCTCTGGAGTCAGTGCCCACGGTGGCGGCCCTTCGGGAGCGCGCCGAAAGCATTCGCGCGCGGGAGCTGGCCAGGCTGTTGCGCCGTCTGTCCTTGTTGCCCGATGGGCAACGGGAGAGCGTGGAAGCCTTCAGCCGGGCCATGGTGAAGAAGCTCCTCCACGAGCCTATCGTTGCTCTCAAGGGCCAACGGGACCCTGCGCGTCTTCAGGTGGCCCGCGAGCTCTTCGATCTCGATGGAGACCGCCCGCCCGGCGGCCCCCCGCCTTCAAAGGGGGGCTCCCGGGGCACCCAGGAGCGCCCTGGAGGCGAGCGGCACCCGTTGGCTGGCCGAGGGCTGGGCCTGACGTGAGGAGCCCCCAACACCCGGTGCGCGTGGGCACGCGGGGCAGTGACCTGGCCCTGCGGCAAGTCCAGGAGGTGGTCGAGCAGCTCCTGGACTCGTTTCCTGATGTGCGCTGCGAGGTGTGCCCCATTGCCACCAGGGGGGACCGGCACCCCGAGAACACGATCCCAGAGATAGGCGTGGGGGTGTTCGTCAGGGAGCTGGAGGAAGCGCTCCGCCGCCGGCAGATCGACGTGGCCGTCCACAGCATGAAGGACCTGCCCACGGAGCAGCCTCAGGACCTGATGCTAGCCGCGGTGACGAAGCGGGAGGACCCGCGCGACGCCCTGGTCAATCGCTGGAACGCGCCCCTTCGGGAGCTGCCTGGAGGCGCTCGCATTGGCACGGGAAGCCCCAGGCGCGCGGTCCAACTGCTTGCCCAGAGGCCGGACCTTCAGGTGCTCCCCATCCGGGGCAACGTGCCCACGCGCCTGGGGAAGGCCCGGGGGCCCGACTACGACGGAGTCGTGGTAGCGTTGGCCGGGCTCCGGCGCCTGGGCCGGGAGCAGGAGGCAGCCGAGGTCTTCCCCTGCGAGGTGATGGTCCCGGCGCCCGGCCAGGGTGCGCTGGCCTTGCAGGTCCGCGAGGGAGACGAGGCGCTGGCAGGTCTGCTCCGCGGTATCGAGCATCGGGACACGGCCGTGGCGGTCCGGGCGGAAAGGGCGCTGCTCCAGGTGGTGGGTGGTGGCTGCCGGGCTGCCTTCGGCGCCTACGCCAGTGTGGCAGGCACGTCCTTGACCCTGACCGGGATGGTCGGCGGGCAGTCCGGGAGTTCCCTGTACAAGGCCACGGCGTCAGGCAGCGTTCGCGACTTGCTCCAGGTGGTCCGGGAGACCTACCGCCAGCTTTGCGAGCTGGGGGCCGCCCGGCTGCTGGAGACCTCGGGGTAGGCCAAGCATGGAGCGCCCAGGAACGGTCTACCTGGTGGGGGCGGGGCCCGGCGACCCTGGCCTTTTCACGGTTCGGGGGATGCAGTTGCTCGGCCAGGCCGACGTTGTGCTCTACGACCGTCTGGTAGACGAGCGGCTGCTCCAGCATGTTCCCGCCGGGGCCGAGGTGGTTTACGTGGGGAAATGGCCCCGGAGCGCCTCCAACACTCAGGAGGAGATCAATGGGTTCCTTATTCAGCGCGCTCGCCAGGGCAAGCGAGTGGTACGTCTCAAAGGGGGCGACCCGTTCGTCTTCGGGCGAGGGGGTGAGGAGGCCCAGGCCTTGGCAGAGGCAGGCATTCCCTTTGAGGTGGTGCCGGGGGTGACCTCGGCCATCGCCGTTCCCGCCTATGCGGGTATCCCCCTCACCCATCGGCAGATCGCCTCCTCCTTTACCGTCATCAGCGGAAGCGAGGACCCTGCCAAAGAAGAGTCGGCCATCAACTGGAAGGCCTTGGCCACGGGAGCGGGCACCCTGGTGGTTCTCATGGGGTGGGAGAGCCTGCCCCAGGTGGTGGACGCGCTCCTGGCCCACGGCATGCCGGCCAGCACCCCCGCAGCCCTCATCCAGTGGGGCACCGAACCCCACCAGCGTACTGTGGAGGGCACCCTGGGGACCATCCTGGACCGGGGGCGGCGGGAGGGCCTGGAGCCGCCTGTGGTGGCGGTCTTCGGCCAGGTGGTCGCGCTCCGCCAGTCCCTCCGCTGGTTCGACAACCGGCCCCTCTTTGGCAAGCGTGTCCTGGTCACCCGGTCCCGCGCCCAGGCCAGCAACCTGGCCGACCTTCTCGCCGAGGCGGGGGCGGAGCCCCTGGAGGTCCCTACCATCCAGGTTCAGCCCCTGGAGGACGTCGCTCCTCTCCTCCGAGCGGCCCGGGATCTGCCGACCTATCGTTGGGTTGTCTTTAGCAGTGCGAACGGCGTAGAGGCCTTCTGGCGTGTGCTGGAGACAGAAGGGCTGGATGCGCGTGCCTTCGCTTCGGCGAGCATCGCCGCCATCGGCCCCGCCACGGCCGAAGCTCTCGCCCGCCGGGGGCTCCGGGCCGACCTGGTCCCTCACGAGTATGTCTCCGAGGCCATGGCCCGGGAGTTCGAGGGTCGCGTCCGCCCTGGCGAACGGGTCCTCCTGGTACGAGCAGAGGAGGCACGAGAGGTGTTGCCGGTGCGGCTCCGCGCTCTGGGCGCTGAGGTGGATGCCCTGAGCGCCTATCGCCTTGCCGTGCCGGAAGGCTCCCAGGAGGGGGCGCTCGGCCTGCTGGAAGAGGGGGACGTGGACCTGGTCACCTTTACCAGCTCTTCCACGGTACGAAACCTGGTTTCCCTGCTGCCGGGTAAGCTGAACCTGCTGGAGCGGCCTCGCGTCGCCTGCATCGGTCCTGTGACGGCGGCGGCAGCCCGGGAACTGGGGCTGCGGGTAGATATCCAGGCCCGTCAGTACACCATCGCCGGACTTGTGGAAGCCATCAAGCAGTTCTACGTCGAACAGGGCGCCCGGACATCCCCAGGCGCGTCCAGGGGTAGCCCCGCGAGGAGGTGAAGGAGATGGTGGCCTTTCCCGATCTCAGACTGCGTCGACTGCGGGGCACCGAAACGGTGCGTAGCCTGGTGCGCGAGACCCGCCTGGCGCCAGCGGATTTCGCGTACCCCCTGTTTGTGACCCACGGCAGGGACGTGCGCAGGCCTATCGAGCCGATGCCAGGCTGCCACCAGTTTTCTCTGGACCTGCTCCTTCCCGAGGTCACGGAGGTGGCTGGGCTGGGCATCCCAGCAGTCCTGCTGTTCGGCATCCCGGAAGAGAAGGACCCTCTGGGCTCCGGGGCCTACGCCGAGCACGGCATCGTCCAGGAGGCGGTGCGCGTCATCAAGCAGGCCGTTCCTCAGCTCTGGGTCATCACCGACGTCTGTCTCTGCGAGTACACCGACCACGGCCACTGCGGCGTGCTGGAGGGCGATGGGGTGGACAACGACAGGACCCTGGCGCTGCTGGCCCGCACCGCCCTCTCCCAGGTGCAGGCCGGGGCAGACATGGTGGCCCCCTCCGCCATGATGGACGGCCAGGTGAAGGCCATCCGCGAGGCGCTGGACCGAGAGGGTTTCCTGGGCACGCCCATCATGGCCTATGCCGCCAAGTACGCCTCGGCCTTCTATGGGCCCTTCCGCGTAGCCGCAGAGTCGTCCCCTCGCTTCGGCGACCGCAGGGGCTACCAGATGGACCCGGCCAACGTCCGCATGGCCCTGAGAGAGGTGGCGCTGGACATCCAGGAAGGGGCGGACATCGTCATGGTGAAGCCAGCCCTGGCCTACCTGGACGTCATCGCCAGGGTGAAGGAGCGGTTCAACCACCCCGTCGCCGCCTACAATGTGAGCGGCGAGTACGCTATGGTGAAGGCTGCGGCGGCCAACGGCTGGCTGGACGAGCAGCGGGCCACTCTGGAGGTGCTCACCGCCATCAAGCGGGCCGGCGCCGACTTCATCCTCACTTACCATGCCAAAGAGGCCGCGAGATGGCTGAGGGGGGAGGAGTAGAACGCCTGGCCAGCAGTATAGAGATGCAATACACGTATCACGCCCTCTCCAGAATGCGGCTGAGGAGAGTGTCTGAAGAAATGGTAGAGGAGGCAATCAGCACTCCAGACAGGATGAGTCGAGGGTATGGGAGACGACAGCTAGCCTTCAAAGCCTTCCCGAACAGAGGCACACTGAAAGTAGTCTTTGCGCGAATCGATGATAGAGTGGTCATAGTCACCGTCATTTGGGAATAAAGGGGGATCCATGCAAATCACTTATGATACAGAAGCCGACGCCCTGTACATCAAGTTCCAGGACGGCAAATTCGTGAGGAACAAAGAGGTGCAGGAAGGCATCGTGTTGGACATTGGAGAAGGTGAGGTTCTGCTTGGGTTGGAGGTTCTCAACGCAAGGTCTCGCTTTTCTCTCCAAGATCTCTGCCAAGTGGACGTTCGCATGCCTCTTGAATTGGCGGAAACGACACGAGAGTAGACGCCGCCCGCTGGCTAGGAGGGGAGGGGTATGAGAGATGAATATCTACGAACAATGGACCTACGATGCGTTGGGGAAAGCAGGCTTCGCGGTTTTCCTCCCCTACAAAGACAGAGGGGTAGACTGTATTGTGACAAGGCGTAACTTCACAGGTCTGCCGAAGCGTGTCCAGATCAAGGGATGCCGGGGATATGGAAGCTATGGGGACTATGCCTGGTATTCATTGAATGCGGCGAAAGTAAAGAGTTCTACTGGTATCACTGATTTCTGGATTTTCGTCTGGCCAAGAACGGCAGCAAGAGGACAGGAACCCCAGTTCCTCATAGTTCCTATCATGGAACTCGTGGGGCGGCTGGGATCATACGCTGCTGAAAGCGGTGGTAGGTACTTCCTCGACCTTGCATTCAAGGAACCAGAGCATCCAGGTAGAATTGTTGACGACAGGCGGGGAAAGACCCCTTGGGGCCCAGGCGACCCCTGGCCAATACCACCTGGTTCCGCCAGAGATTACACGCCATATTACAACAACTGGAGTTCGCTATAGTCTTGAACCCCACTGTACACCGCGTTACCACCATGCCTGGTCATAGAGAGATTGACGATTTTCTCGCCATGAAGATCTGCTGCGAACTGGGCGTAGTCCCACCACGGTGAAAACCCCCCTCTCGCGCTCCCTCTTTGCCCAGGCCCAGGCCCTGATCCCGGGCGGCGTGAACAGCCCCGTGCGCTCGTTCGGCGCGGTGGGAGGCCAGCCCCTGTTCCTCCACCGGGGCCACGGGGCACGCGTCTGGGACGTGGACGGCAACGAGTTCATCGACTTCGTGGGCTCCTGGGGGCCCCTCATCCTGGGTCACGCCCACACCGACGTCGTCGCAGCGGTGCGGGCGGCGGCAGGCAAGGGGACCTCCTTCGGCGCCCCTACCCCCCGGGAGGTGGAGCTGGCCCGGCTCATCCACGAGGCCGTCCCCTCCATGGAGCTGGTGCGCCTGGTGAACTCCGGCACCGAGGCGGCCATGAGCGCCATCCGGGCGGCGCGCGCCTACACCAGGCGGAGCAAGGTCATCAAGTTCGCCGGCTGCTACCACGGCCATGCCGACGGCCTGCTGGTAGAGGCGGGCTCCGGCGCCATCACCCATGGGGTGCCCAGCAGCGCCGGCGTCCCGCCCTCGTATGCCCAGGAGACCCTGGTGGCCGAGTACAACGACCTGGCGACGGTGGAGCGGCTGTTCCAGGCATATCAGCAGGAGATCGCCGCCGTGATCGTGGAGCCGGTGGCGGGGAACATGGGCGTGGTGCCGCCCGCCGCTGGGTTCCTGGCGGGACTGAGAGACCTGGCCCACGCCTATGGAGCGCTCCTCATTTTCGATGAGGTGATCACCGGCTTCCGCGTGGCCTACGGTGGAGCGCAGGCCCTCTACGGCGTGACGCCGGACATCACCTGCCTGGGCAAGGTTATCGGCGGAGGGCTCCCCGTGGGCGCCTACGGGGGATGCAGGGAGGTCATGGAGGTGGTGAGTCCCCTGGGGCCCATGTACCAGGCGGGCACCCTTTCCGGCAACCCCCTTGCCGTGGGCGCGGGCGTGGCCACCCTTCGAGAGCTGAGGAAGGAAGGGAGGTACGAGCTCCTGGAACGGCTGGCGTCGTCGCTGGCCCACGGGCTTGTGGAGGCCGCCCAAGAGCACGATGTCCCGCTCACGGTCCATCGCGTTGGCTCCATGCTCACGCCCTTCTTCTCTGCTGGGCCGGTGGTCACGTATGCCGACGCCAGGCAGGCTGACACCGGGGCCTACGCTACGTTCTTCCACGCCATGCTGGAGCGAGGGGTCTACCTGCCGCCTTCCCAGTTCGAGGCGTGGTTCCTGTCCCTGGCGCACACCGAGGCCGATATTGCCCAGACCGTGCAGGCGGCACGCTTTGCCTTGGCGGCAGTGCGCGCCGCGTCGGTCGCGGGCTAGGAGGGTGCTGAATCCCGACTGGTCGGGACGACCATCCCCCTTGCCCCCTTCCTGGCCAGGAAGGGGGGAGAAATTGTATCTGGGGGACACCCCCAGACCCCCGTCAAAGGGGCTTCGCCCCTCTGGACTCCCCTTTTTCAGCAGCGGGCTAGGGGTGACCCTGGGGGCCTCTACGGAGCGGGGTAAACGAGTTCTCCCCCCGCCGTCTGCCGCGAGGGCTGGCGGCGCACCTGGGCACCCTTGGTCTTCCAGAAGGCCTCGGCGATGTCTTGGACGGTGGCCAAGAGGTCCTGGGCCGCCTTCAAGTCGTTCTTCTGCCGGGTGGTGGAGGCCAGCTTCATGGCCTTCCAGAACTTGTCGTGGAGGTCCGGGACCTGCTGGAGATGTTCGGGCTTGAAGTAGTCGCCCCAGAAGATGCGCAGCTCCTGCTTGCAGACCTCGGCGTGGTGCTCCTTCACGGCCACCAGGCGGCCCAGCTCTGCGTTGTAGGCATCCACCTCTTGTGGCGGAGCGCCGGGCCCTGGTCTCTTGAGGCCCTGGATGAGCTGGTTCATGCGGATGACGGTGAGCGCGGCCAGTTGAGCGAGGTGAGGGTCGTAGATGCCGCAAGGGATGTCGCAGTGGGCGTAGGCGACCTTCGCGGGGAAAAGGCGGTGGGCGAAGTGGAACATGCCACGGGCAAGAGACATGGTATCCTCCCTTCGAGTAGATTGTTGTGCATGCAAGCATACAAAACCGGGCGTGGCGAAGCAAGCCCCGGCTTCGTCGGATGAAGCAGTCATCGTGGTGGAGCCACCTGGCCCAGCGAGCCCTGCGGGTGCCGGGGTTTCCCTTCCTGCTCCACTTGCTGAGCTCCACGCGGTTCGTGGTGGAGGGAGACAGCATGGCCCCCGGCCTGGTGCACCAGCAGTACGTGCTGGCGAGCCGCTGGGCCTATCGCCTGGGGCCACCTGCTCGCGGGGATATCGTGGTAGTGCGGGACCCCCAGCGGCCCTGGGTCCCGTGTCTGAAGCGCATCGTGGGCCTGCCCGGGGAGGAGGTCCTGGTGGAGGGCGACGGTTGCTGGGTCAACGGCAGTCCGGTGTTCCCCGCAGCCGGCGACGCCCCCCTACGGGCGGGCGCCGACCAACTTCACTGGCGCCTGGGGCCGCAGGAGTACGTTGTCCTGGGCGACAACCGCGCCGACAGCCGGGACAGTCGGGCCTTTGGGCCGGTACACCGGAGGCACATCGTCGGCAGGGTATGGCTCTGTTACTGGCCCCGAGAGCGGTGGGGCAGGGTAGGGGTGGGGGCGGGATGGCCTTGACAATAGAGGTATTTTCCGCCACAATGAGCCATTCAACAGGCAGCCTTTTGGCGCAGGAAACGTCGTTTTCCCTGTACAAGGAGGTGTTCACGTGGCTGATATCGTAGCGGCCTCCGACTTGAGGAGCAGGGCGGCCTGGCAGGCGGCCCTGGCGGAGCTCATCGGCGTCTTTGCCTTTGTAGTGCTGGGTGCGGGTGCGGTGCTGACCTCTTCGGGAAACGTGACCCACATTGCCCTGGCGCACGGGCTGGCCCTGGCTGTGGTGGTGGCGGCCACGGCCCGCTTCTCGGGGGGCCACATCAACCCGGCGGTGACGGTGGCCGCCTTCGTCACTCGGAGGATCGGGCTCGTCAAGGGCATCATGTACGTGGTGGCGCAATTGGTGGGTGCGGCGGTGGCTGCGCTGTTCCTGCTCTGGATGTTCCCCACAGGAATGGAAGGGAACCTGGGATCTCATGCCCTGGCCGCAGGGGTCAGCCCTGGAATGGGGCTGCTCATCGAGATCGTCCTGACCTTCTTCCTGGTCGCAATCGTTTTCGCCACGGCCATGGACCCCAAGGGCCCGGGGCACCTGGCGCCCTTCGCCATTGGCATCGTGGTGCTGGTGGACCACCTGGTGGGCGTGCCTCTCACTGGGGCCTCCATGAACCCAGCGCGCAGCTTCGGGCCAGCCCTGGTCTCGGGCACCTGGGCCAACCACTGGGTCTACTGGGTGGGGCCTCTGGTGGGCGGCATCATCGCCGGCTTGGTGTACGAATGGGTCTTCCTGCGCTGGCGGGTTGAGTCCTCATCTCCTCGGTAGGCCCTGGCAGGTGTCAGCGGCTTGCCGTGGGGCCTCATCCTCAGGAATCCACTACCGCGGTCGGGCGGCGCGCTCCACGGACCCTGAGGCCTTACGAGAAGGCCAGCCCCCTCTCCTTCAGGCTGACGTACCCGTTCCTGCCGACGATGACGTGGTCCAGGAGCTCGATGTCCAGCACCTTGCCCGCCTGAATAAGCTGGCTCGTCACCTGCACGTCCTCCTGGCTTGGCGTGGGGTCGCCGGAGGGGTGGTTGTGCACCACGATGACGGAAGGGCAGTTGGCCCGCACGGCCTCCTGGAACACTTCGCCAGCGCGCAGGACGGCCGTGTTCACGCTGCCCTTGTAGACCTCCTTGGTGGCTAGCACCTGGTTCTTGGTGTTCAGGAGCAGCACCCTCAGGTGCTCCTGCTCCAGGAAGGCCATCTCGGCCATCACCAGGTTGGCCACGTCCTGAGGCGACTGGACGGTGACCCGGGCCTCTGGGGCTGTGGCCAGGAGGCGCTTGCCCAGCTCCAGGGCTGCTTTGAGCTGGGCGGTCTTGGCCTCCCCCATCCCCCGAAGAGCGGCCAACTCTGGGAAGCTCGCCCGGTCCAGGCCGTCCAGGCCTCCGTGGAGGGAGAGCAAGCGGGTCGCCAGGTCCAGCACGTTCTCCCCCGTGGTCCCGGTACGCAGGAGAATGGCGATGAGCTCAGAGTTGCTCAGGTAGGGAGCGCCCCGCTCGCGTAGCCGCTCTCGAGGCCGCTCCCCCGGAGGGAGGTCTCGGATGAGCGGTCGGTAGGGTACGCGCTCCTCTGCTGGCATTACCTACCCTTTCCCATCCTCCTGGCAGCGCTGGCAGACGTAGCGTTCTCCCTGGGAGGCGGCGACGCCCACGGGGATGTTCCGCTTGCGCCCACACACGGCGCAGGTGACCGCCTGGAGCGAGGGCTGTCCGGGCCCGGCATCGTAGCCTCGGAAGCCCTTGTACTCGGGGTTCAGGCGCTTGAGCGCCTCATACCGTTCCCGGTCCTTCCGGTGACCCATGGCGTTCCCTCCCCAGGCGACTGCGCCCGGGGTTACTGGACAACGACGGTAGCCCCGGCGGCCTCAAGCTTCTGCTTGACGGTGTTGGCCTCGTCCTTGTTGACGGCCTCTTTCACCATGACCGGAGCCTTCTCCACCAACTCCTTCGCCTCGCGCAGGCCCAGGGTCGTCACCTCGCGCACCGCCTTGATGACGTTGATCTTGTTGGCCCCGATCTCCTTGAGCTGCACGCTGAACTCCGTCTGCTCCTCCACCTCGGGGGCCGGAGCCGCCGCGGGCGCGGGGGCACCCGTCGGGGCAGCCGCTCCCACGGAGGCTACCGGGGCCATGGCGGTGACTCCGAAGGTCTTCTCCAGCTCCTTCACCAGCTCCGCCAGGTCCAGCACCGACATCTCCTTAATGGCTTGCAGCACTTCGTCCTTGGTCATCTCTCGTCTCTCCTTTCCCTACTTCACTTCTCTTCGTTGGAGCGTTTGCGTTGGCGTTGTTCGGGGCTCACTGCGCCGCGGCCTTATCCTGACTACCCTCTCCAGCCTCAGGAGTCCGCCTGCTCGCTGCCTCCTGGGGCCTTCTCCAGTTGCGCCACCCGCTGCCGCAGGACCTGGGCCAGGGCCTGTACCGGGGCGTTCAGCACCTGCACCAGGCCGATCAGGGGGCGGTTCAAGGTCCCGGTGAGGCGATACAGGGGGCTGGCAAGCTGACCGATGGCCCGGGCCCCCAGGTCTCGGCGCGACGGCAGGGCGAGCACCGTGGCTACCTCTTCCTCGCGTATCAGCCGGTCGCCTATGAGGGCTCCCCGGATGCGTAGGGGCAGCCGATTGGCTCGGACGTACTCGGTCAACGTCCTGATGGGCTCGATGGGGTCCCCATAGCCGAACGCCAGCCCCGTTGGGCCTTCCAGGAGGCGACCGACGTTGGCGCGGCCCGAAGCCTCGGCGGCCCGCCGGGTGAGGGTGTTCTTGACCACCCGGAACTCCACCCCCTGGCCCCGGAGGTGGCGCCGGAGCTGGCTCATGGCGTTGGCCGACAGGCCCTGGAAATTGGCGGCGATGGTGACAGTACTCTTGCCAAGCCTCTCGCTCAGCCTTGCTACCGCCTGAACTTTCTTTTCCAATGGCATCTTGCAACTCCCACAAAAAATCCCCTGGGCCGTAGCACACAGGGGCAAGCGGCCCTCGCCTTGGGGCGAGGGCTCCGCAGTGCCTCGGCGGGTCCGCGAGGATTAAGCTCCGCTACTGCGGAGCACCCGCTGTCTACGGCCTCGGACTCTATTCTACTCGAAGGGCCAGCGTGGAGGGAAGGTCCAACCGAACACTGGGCCCCATGGTGGTCGTGAGGTACGCGCTGCGAACGAAGTCCCCCTTGATGCCCGCTGGTCGCGCCCGCACGATGGTCTCCACCAGGGTGGCCAGATTCTCCAGCAGGGCCTTCTCTTCGAAGCTCGCTTTCCCAATGGGCGCGTGGATCAGGGCCGTCCTGTCCATGCGGAACTCCACGCGTCCCTTGCGAGCATCGCCGACAGCCCTGGTCATGTCCTGGGGCTGGACCACGGTGCCGGCCTTGGGGTTGGGCATGAGGCCCCGCCGACCCAGGATCCTGCCCAAACGGCCAATCTTGGCCATGAGGTCTGCCGTGGCCAGGGCCACGTCGAACTCCAGCCAGCCCTCTTCGATGCGCTTGATGAAGTCGTCGTCGCCTACGTGGTCCGCCCCGGCTTCTCGGGCGGCGCGCGCCGCATCGCCCTGGGCGAAGACCAGGACTCGCACCTGCTTCCCCAGGCCGCTGGGCAAGAGGGCCACGCCTCGCACCAACTGGTCCGCGTGGGTCGGGTCGGAGGCGGTGCGCAGGTGGAGTTCCACCGTCTCGTCGAACTTGGCGCTGGCGGTCCTTTTTACCAGCCCCACGGCCTCGGCAGGCTCGTAGCTCTTGGACTTATCTACCAGGTTGCTTGTCGCCAGGTAGCGCTTGCCCTGTTTGGCCATGGTCTACTCCACGACTTCCAGGCCCATGCTCCGGGCCGAACCCTCGATGACGTGCATGGCCGCCTCCAGGCTCGAGGCGTTCAGGTCCGCCATCTTCAGCTCCGCGATCTGCCGGATGGCGGCCCGGGAGACCTGCCCCACCATCTGGTGGAGCGCCTGGGGGCTTCCCTTCTCCAGCCCGGCTGCTTTTCTCAGCAGGGCCGAGGCCGGAGGTGTCTTGGTCACGAAGGCGAAGGATCGGTCCTCGAAGACCGTGATCTGGGCGGGGATGATGGTCCCTTCCTGCCCCCCTGTACGGGCGTTGTACTCCTTCACGAAGGCCATGATGTTCACCCCATGCTGGCCCAGGGCCGGGCCCACCGGGGGTGCGGGGGTGGCCTTCCCCGCCTCGATCTGAAGGGTGAGAACGGCGCGAATCTTCTTTGCCATGGATATTACCTACAGAGAGCCCGCCGCGGACTACCTGGGTCTAGAACTTCTCCACCTGAAGGAAATCCAGCTCCACGGGGGTCTCGCGACCAAAGAAGGAGACAAGGATCTTCACCTTGCCCTTCGGCTCGTCAATGGAGTCCACCACGCCGATGAAGTCCGCAAAGGGGCCGTCGGTGATGCGCACGCTCTGGCCTGCGGCGAAGCCCACGCGTGGCCGGGGCGTCTCGGACTCCATCTGGCGGAGGATCTGCTCCACCTCCCACTCCTCCAGGGGGATGGGCTTGGGACGCTTCTCTTGCTCGTCCTCGGCGGAGACAAAGCCCGTCACCCCCGGGGTGTTGCGGACCACGTACCAGCTCTCGTCGTCCATGGTCATCTGGACCAGGATGTAGCCCGGGTAGAGGCGCTCCCGCTTGGGGATGCGCTTGCCCTCCTTGATCTCCATCACCTCTTCCGTAGGAACCACAACCCGGAAGATCTTGTGCCGCATGTCCAACGTTTCGATGCGCTGCTCCAGGTTCTTCTTCACCCGCTCCTCCTGCCCAGAGTAGGTGTGAACGAAGTACCAGCGCGATTCTGCTTTCTGTGCCGTGGTCATGGGAGTTTCTCGAGCGAGGGCGGCCACCCTTATGGCCCTGCCCTGGGTGAGACGATCTCCTCAAACAGACGGTTGAACCCTACGTCTATGAGGCCGAGGGCCAGGCCAATGGCGGCGGAGACGGCGATCACCAGCAACGTCAGGCGGGTCGTCTCCTCCCTGGTGGGCCAGGTCACCTTCTTGAGTTCGCTGACCACCTCGCCGAAGAACTGGCGGACCCCCGGGCGGGCCCCGGGCTCGCCGGCTGGGTGGCGCCGGAACATCTCCCGAAGGGGCGCCCGGGCCATGCTAGCGGACCTCCCTGTGCACCCGGTGGGTGCGGCACCGAGGGCAGAACTTGTGGAGTTCCAGACGGCCGGAGTCGTTGCGTCTGTTCTTGCTCGTGGTATAGGTGCGCTCCCGGCACTCCGTGCAGCCCAAGGTAACGATGACCCGCGCTTCGCCTTTGCGTTTCGCCATGGCTATTCGGGCACGGTGGTGATGACCCCGGAGCCGACCGTCTTGCCCCCCTCCCGGATGGCGAACCGCAGTCCCTTCTCCAGGGCCACAGGATAGATGAGCTTGATCCCCATGTGCACGTTGTCGCCAGGCATCACCATCTCCACGCCCTCGGGCAACTGGATCTCGCCCGTCACGTCCGTTGTCCTTATGTAGAACTGGGGCTTGTACCCGTTGAAGAAGGGCGTATGGCGGCCCCCTTCCTCCTTGGAGAGGATGTACACCTCCCCCTCGGCGGCGCTATGAGGCATGATGGTGCCCGGCTTGGCCAGCACCTGTCCCCGGACCACGTCCTCCCGCTCAATGCCCCGCAGGAGGCACCCGACGGCGTCGCCGGGTTCCGCGTCGTCCAGCATCTTATGGAACATCTCCACCCCGGTCACCACCGTCTTTCGGGTCTCCCCAAGGCCCACCACCTCCACCTCGTCACTCACCTTCACCACGCCGCGCTCCACCCGGCCGGTGACCACCGTGCCGCGCCCCTTGATGCCAAACACGTCCTCAATGGGCATCAGGAAAGGCAACTCGCGAGGCCGCTTGGGGATAGGAATGTACTCGTCCACCACGTCCATCAGCTTGAGGATAGGCCCACACCACTGACAGTCGCGCTTGCCGCAGCCGTGCTCCAGGGCCTTCAGGGCACTGACGCGGACGATGGGCGTGGTATCGCCAGGGAACCCGTAGCGGGTCAGGAGGTCCCGCACCTCCAGCTCCACCAGCTCCAGGAGTTCTTCGTCCTCCATGGCGTCCACCTTGTTCAGGGCCACCACCATGCTGGGCACCTCCACTTGCCGCGCCAGCAGGATGTGCTCCCGGGTCTGGGGCATGGGCCCATCTGGGGCGCTGACCACCAGGATGGCGCCGTCCATCTGGGCTGCCCCCGTGATCATGTTCTTGATGTAGTCCGCGTGGCCGGGGCAGTCCACGTGGGCGTAGTGCCGCTTGGGCGTCTCGTACTCAACGTGGGTGATAGCAATGGTCAGGCCACGGGCCTTCTCCTCGGGCGCCGCGTTGATGGAATCGTAGGATGTGAACTTGGTCGCCGTGCCCGCAGCCTGGAGCGTCAACGTGATGGCCGAAGTGAGGGTGGTCTTCCCATGGGCCACGTGGCCTATGGTGCCCACGTTGACGTGCGGCTTGGTGCGGACAAACTTCTGCTTTGCCATATCTCATCCTCCTGTGTGGAGCCCACAACCGGAATCGAACCGGTGACCTCGTTCTTACCAAGAACGTGCTCTGCCTGCTGAGCTATGTGGGCACGTCCTTCGTTCCTGGGGGCAGAACCTCCTCACGCTGAAGGCCCTCGGCTGGTGGAGGGGGTAGGATTCGAACCTACGAAGCCCTTCCGGGCGCCAGATTTACAGTCTGGTGGTATTAGCCGCTCACCCACCCCTCCTCAGGCGGCCCTCAGTGTAGCACATGATGCCGTTGGTGCAACCGTCTGCTTCCCGCATGGTTCTCAGCCCGAGAGGGGAGTCGAACCCACTAACCTACCGATTACAAATCGGTTGCGCTGCCATTGCGCCACTCGGGCATGCTCCCCACCTTCGGCCACCGCCAAGCTTCCGCCGCGGCCCTTGCTGAGGGGCTGGCTCCCGAGGAGTGTTACGAAATCAGCCGACGCGCTGTCACAGTATAGCTTGCCTCTTGGGCACCGTCAAGGGAACCTGTGCCAAATCCAGGGTCTTTCGATTGTTGGCTTCACCCCCTCTCTGACTCTCCCCCGTGCAACGGGGGAGAGAAATCCCTTCCCCCGCTCGCGGGGGAAGGTTAGGATGGGGGTGCAGGAGCCAGGGACTGCTCTTATGGATAACTG
>JACQOS010000182.1 GCA_016202425.1 Chloroflexota bacterium | reverse complement strand
CCTGAGCGCAGCCGAAGGGAACCATACGAGCGGAGGAAAAGTCCCGCTCATGTCCTTCGACGGTGCTCAGGATGAGCGGGACTTGAAGTATGACATGTTTACGCGGATTCACGTCATTAGATACTAGAAGTGGTTCGGGAATTCGTCTCGTGGGAGTCCAGAGTCCCGCCTCGTCGGGATGGCGGGGGTCTGGGGGTGTCCCCCAGCTATCTTTTCTTGCCCCTCTCCCTTGCCAAGGGAGAGGGGGTACAGGTACAGGGGGTGAGGGTTTCCCGAACAGCCTCTAGCATCCGCCTCCTCTGGGTTCCCGCTTGCGGCTTGGCGCATCCAGGCCCGCGGGGAGCAGCCGCGTATGTTCCCAAGCCTTCAAGGATTTCTGCCGTCACCCTTGATAAGGTGAGCATTGGGTTGACTGTTTATGAGGTTGAGCACGTGGGGCAACGACAATCCTACGGCAGGTTCCAGATTCTCTATGCCATTGCCTACGCTGCGGGCGTGATCGGAATAGGGAGTTTCGACGATTGGATGGAAGCGGCAGCGAACGCTACCTTCAGGCCCCAGTATTGGGTGATAGTTCCAGAGTAATGCCTGCCCTGCCGATGCTTCGTGTCTTTGCCGTACTGCCTCGCAAGTTCACTTGGAGGCGTGTGCTGCTTGGGCTGTTGATACTTGCCATCCTCTTCTTGGCCCTGTTGATCATAGGCGTGCTAGCGCTCTCAGAGGATTTTCCCAAAGAGACGATCATCAATAAGACTCAGTACCCTATCATAGTAGATATTAATGGCTTCGGCGGGCCTCTGCTTAAAGCGGGCGAAACACAGAGCAGCTCAGGTCCTCGTGCTCCGGCTGAGCGGTGGGTCATCAAGGCGCATGAATTTGTCCCTGGCAAGGGCAAGTTTTTTGGGTGGTATGAACAGGGCAAGTTCGTTCCTGGGGGAGAGGGTCAGTTACTGTTTTGCATGATATACTCTCTGGAGGAACTGGAACTCATGAACCGTGTCATCACCATCACGCAGAACGTCGTCGCAGGAAAGCGACTGGATGATCCGTCGTCGCCCTGTCCCTAGTCTGGCGTCCACACTATGACCTGGTGAAGAAGGTGGAGGGCGGCCAGACGGTCCACTACGCCAACCGGTACTACGAGAGGAACGTGACCACGGGGGTGGTCACCACGTACTACTACCTGGGAGAGCGCCTGGTGGCCTTGCACAAGGGCACAGCCCTGGAGTACGTGCACCAGGACCACCTGGGCGGCTCCCTGGTGAGCACGGATGGCGCTGGGGCACAGGTGAGCAGCCTGCGGTACAGGCCCTTCGGGGAGACGCGCAACAGCGGCGGCACGCTGGGGACGGACCGGAAGTTCACCGGGCCACGCCACCCCTACGCGATGTTGAAGACCGCCTGGACGGAGATGCTCACGTCCATCTCCCCTGCGCTGATGGGGGAGGGGGGCGCGGTGGAGGGAGCGCCCAGGGCTTTCGCCTCCAGGGCCACGTCCCGGATCACCGGAACGAAACCACCGCTCTCAGCGATGTAGACCAGCTTGCCCAGGGCCACCCCGGTGAGCCGGGCGAACTGCTGGGCCTTGGCCACGGCGTCTTTCACCGCCAGCTCCCGGGCCTGGGCCTCGAACTGCGCGGGGTTCTCCGCAGTGAGCCCGATTCCGTTGATGCGGACGAGGTCGCCGCCAGCTTCGGCGGCCTGGTCCACCAGGGTCCCCAGGGTATCAAGCTTCCTGGCCTTGGCGGTGACGGTGTTGGTGACCCTGTAGCCGGTGATCTCCTGCCGCCTGGCAAATTCGTTCCAGACATACTCGGGCTGGATGTTGAAGACCTGGGTCTGGATGTCCTTGTCGGCGAGGCCGCCTTGCTTCAAGGCGTCCATGACGCGCCTCATCGCCTCGGCGGCCTGGTCCCTGGCCTGCTGAACGGTCCTGGCCCGGGCTTCCACGCCCAAGCTGAGGATTGCCAGGTCCGGCGTCACCGTCACCCTGCCGGTGCCGCTGACGGTGATGCCCACCTGCTGGCCGCCGTAGACCGCCTGCGGAAGAGGGGGGACAAGGCTGGCCAGTTGGGGCTGGGGAGCCCCGCCCGGAGCACCGCCAGGCGCGGTGGTGAGGGAAGAAACGCCGGGCCCGGTGGTGGGCGCAGCGGCAGGCGCCTGGGTGCACGCCAGGACGGACACCGCAAGCACAAACCCTGATACCAGCAAGAGCCATCGCTTGTCCATGACCGATTCCTCCTACTCAGCTTCGTGTCCTGTGGGACTTTCACTTCTCAAGACGCGCCCTCGGCCCAAAAAGTTCCCGGTGGGGGTCAGCGGCCTGGCCGGAGGCGTCGCGTCTGCCACCACTGCACCGCCGCAAGAGCGATGAGCCCCGCGAGCACGAGCCCCAGCGCGAGCTCCAGCCATGCCAGAACGCGGGAGTCCGCCCAGGGCTGCCCGGGCTCCGGAGCCGGTCCCTCGTAAGCTGCGATCTCCTGGTCTGTCCGAGGCATTGCCGGAAGAGGTGGGGGCGTCTGGACTACTCCGGCGGGTGCCTCGACCGCCAGGGACCTCAAGCTATCCCTCTGCGCTGGGGGGCCAGCAGTTGGGGCGGGAGGAGGTGCGGCCCTTCCGCCGAGGCCGGTCACCAGGTCTCCCAGGGCCACGGCGAACAGCAGAAGGGCCACGCCAGCGGTGGCCAGCCTGAGCGGTGCCCATGAGCGGGCCACCCAGGGCGAAGGCGCTGAGGGAAGCTGCGTCAGGACAAAGGAGCGGGGCACGGGCACCTGGGGCAGCCGGCCCAGCAGGGCCACCACTCCACGCAGCGACTCCAGCTCCGCCTTGCACGACTCACACCCCTTCAGGTGCTCGTCCAGCCCCTGCCGGTCAGACGGCGCCAGGCGTCCGTCCAGGTAGGCAGACAGCTCCTCTGTCGGATGCTGGCGCCTGGGGCGCTTCCACAACTTCATGGCCTCGCTCCTACTCCCTATGAAGACGGAACTGGCGCGGCAAAAGTTCCGGTTGCCGCTGGAGCAGGTCCCGCATGGCCGCACGGCCTCGGCTCAGGCGAGACTTGACGGTCCCCAGGGAGGCCCGGGTCACCGTGGCAGCCTCCTCGTAGCTGAGCCCCTGCACGTCCACCAGGACCACCGTCATCCGCTGGTCCTCCGGCAGCAGGGCCAGGCACTGCTGGACCTCTCGGGCCAGCTCGGCGCGCAGGACGTGTTCCTCGGGGGACTCCTGCAGGGACGGGGGCCCTGCTCCGGGATCGAGGGTGGTAATGGCGTCCAGGGACAGGGCGGGCCTGGCCTTGGCGCGGCGGACCTGGTCGCGACAGGCGTTGGCGGCGATGCGCAGTAGCCAGGAGCGGAAGTCGCCTCCCCGAAACCCTCCCATGGCCCGATAGGCCGACAGGAAGGCTTCCTGGGTGGCGTCTGCGGCATCGTCTTCCTGGCCCAGCATCCGCAGGGCCAGGTTGTAGACCTGGCCCTGGTAACGCTCCACGAGCTGGTTAAACGCCTGCAGGTCACCCTGGCGGCTGCCTTGGACCAGGTGCTGCTCTTCCTCCATGGGTCCTCGGGCCCTGGGTCGCCGGGCAGGTCGCCCTGCCCCGTTGCCGTCCCTGGCCTCTAACGTTCATGATAGTATAAGAGGCAGCCGGTTGCCTGCGCCGGAGAGCACGATATGCGATCCCTGCTCCGAGAGGTCCTGCAAACCACCCTTCTGGCCCTGGTCCTTTTCGGTGGGCTCCAGGCCACCGTGCGGAACTTTCGGGTGGAGGGCTCCAGCATGGAGCCTACCCTCCACGAGGGCCAGTACCTGCTGGTGAACAGGCTCGTCTACTTCCGCCTGGACCTGGGGCGCCTGGGCGAGTTTCTGCCGTTCTGGGAAGCCGAGGACGGGAAGGCCGTGTACCCGTTCCGTCCCCCCCAGGAGGGCGACATCATTGTCTTCCAGTTCCCTCAGGACCCGTCGCGGGACTTCGTCAAGCGCGTCATTGGGGTGCCGGGCGACGCGCTGGAGATCCGGGGCGGACAGGTATACGTGAACGGGAAGCAGCTCGCGGAGCCCTACGTCCTGGAACCCGTGGGGTCCTCCTATACGCTCCGAGTCCTGGGGCCCGGCGAGTACTTCGTGCTGGGGGACAACCGCCGGCACAGCAACGACTCCCGCAACTGGGGGACCGTGAGTTGGGAGCTCATCATCGGCAAGGCGTGGGTGGTGTACTGGCCTCCCGACCGGATGGCGCTCTTCTAGAAGCTATTCGGAAATACGTCTCAGGGGAGTCCATCCCGACGGGTCGGGATGGCGGGGGTCTGGGGGTGTCCCCCACTGGGCACTGCCCAGACCCACGACTCGCTACCGTCGCCTGTGGCGGGTACGCTGCAACGCTGGTGCATGGGGGTACAGGGGGTGAGGGTTCCCCGAATAGCCTCTAGCCTCTCGCTATGGCCCATCGGGGCTTCTGTTAGCAGGGTGCGGCCCGCGCCACGGAGTTGGCGCACCCAGCGGCATGTGCGACAATACGGTGGCAGCGGTGGGCCGTTAGCTCAGTCCGGAAGAGCAGGGGACTTTTAATCCCAAGGTCCAGGGTTCGAATCCCTGACGGCCCACCAGCGGGACTCAACGTATCCCGGTCCCACGCAGCGACATGGGGCTATAATGGTGCGGCCCAGGGCTACATATGGGCTCGCCCCAACCCTTGGGCACGGTGGCCCTGGAAAGGAGATCATCCGTGGCCCTGAGCGCCGAGCAACAGCGACGCCTTGAAGAGTTCCTCAGCCCGCCCAGGATTGCCGTCGTCGCCACCATTGGACGGACGGGCATGCCCCAGCTCACACCCAACTGGTACCGGTATTCCAAGGGCGTGCTGACCATCTCCACCACAAGGGAGCGGGTCAAGTACCGCAACCTCTCGCGGGACCCGCGCCTGGCCGTATGTATCTGCTCGGAGCCGCTGGCCAGGGAATACGCCGTGGTCACGGGGAAAGCGACCTTCGTGGAGAGGCAAGCTATTTGGCCCGAGACCCGCGCCATCGTCCAGAGGTATGTGGAGGCGGAGCGCCTGGAGGCCGTGCTGGAGCAGATGCGCACTCAGAACCGGGTCATCATTCGAATGACGCCCGACCGGGTCCGGTTCCGCTCCTGAAGGTGGGGGCTGCATTGGCACGGCGCGGAATACGCATTGCCATCTCCAACTGGAGCAGCTCTCAGCTCCCTGTGGCCAGGAGGCTGCTGGTGGCCCTGGGCAATTTGAGGCGCCGGTTAGGCCCTCCTCCACGGTCCTGCTGCGGCAGTCCCGGGCAGCCAGGGTGCTGACAGGCCCCATAGTCCCGTGGGGACAACGGGTGCTCCGGGGCAAAAGGGCCCGCTGCGCAGCGGGGATTGGCTACAATGCACGTAGAGCTATGTTGAGGAAGCAGTCGGTGTCGGAGCGTCCCGCTGAACCGCGCCAAGGGCTGAGGAGGCTGAAGTGGGCGGGGATTGTGCTGCCCATGAGCTTCCTGCTGTTGGTGAACTACGCCGGCCATTTCCTCTTCCCCGACGCAGTACGCACCTGGTGGGGCTTTCTTCTTCTCAACCTTGTCCTGCTCGTCGCCGTGGCCGCCTTCTCCCAGGCCATCTTCACCATGATCCAGCGGGTCCAGGAGCGGCTGGCCCAACTCTATGAGGAGCTCCGGGGCAGAAACGAGGAGCTGGCCCAGGTCCACGCCAGCGCGCAGCGCATGGTGGAGCAGTTGCGGGCCCTGAGCGACGCCAGCGCCACCATGACGGAGGAGCTGACGCTGGAGGCGGTGCTTCAGAAGGTGGTGGACCTGAGCCGGGAGCTGCTCAGCGCCCAGTATGGCGCCCTGCTGGTGAGAGCGGAGGGAGAGATGGGCTGGTTCCTGACATCGGGTCTGGACCCCGCCCAGCGGGCCACCATGGGCGCTGCCCCTCAGGGGCGCGGGCTGCTGGGGGCGGTGCTGGGCCAGAAGGCGGTCCGAGTGCCGGACATTGCCCAGGACCCCCGTTCGGCGGGATTTCCCGCCAACCACCCGGCGATGAAGAGCTTCCTGGGGGTGCCGGTGGCCTACCGGGGGAGAATCCTGGGGGCCCTGTACCTCACCAACAGGGTGGACGCGGAGGAGTTCTCTCAGGAGGACGAGGACGTCCTGCTGCTCTTCGCCCGCCACGCGGCGGTGGCCATCGAGAACGCACGCCTGTACCAGCAGGCCCAGGATGTGGCGGTGCTGGAGGAGCGGGAGCGCATCGCCAGGGAGATGCACGACAACTTCGCCCAGGTGCTGGGCTACGTGAACACGAAGACCCAAGCGGCACGCAGGCTGCTGACGCTGGGGAACACCGTTGGGGCGGAGGACCAGATGGCCCAGATGGAGGGGGCGACCCAGCAGCTCTACGCCGACGTCCGGGAGGCGGTCCTGGGCCTCAGGAGCCCCCTGGGCAAGGGCGCCCCCTTCCTGAAGGTCATGGAGGAGTACGTCGCCCGGTTCGGCCAGATGAGCGAGATCAGGACGAACATCGACGGCTCGGTAGCCGAAGCGCTGGTCGAGCTTACGCCCCGCATGGAGATCCAGCTCTTCCGCATCGTCCAGGAGGCGTTGACCAACGTTCGCAAGCACGCCCAGGCCACGGAGGCCAAGGTGCGCATCGAAGCAGGCGGCGAAGGGTCCCTGACCATCACCATCGAAGACAACGGCCTGGGGTTCGACCCGGCGCGGCTCGTGCGGGACGACTGGCCGCACTTCGGCCTCCAGACCATGAAGGAGCGGGCCGAGGCCGTGGGCGGGAGCTTTCGGGTACAATCGGTGCCTGGCCAGGGCACCCGGGTGACGGTAACTCTTCCTCTCAAGAAGGCCAGCTAAGGTATCTCCTCATGAGAGTCCTCCTCGCCGACGACCACGCCCTCTTCCGCGACGGGATCGCCAGCCTGCTGGAGGCCTGGGGGTTCCAAATAGCAGGCCAGGCGGGCGACGGGCAGGAGGCCCTGGAGCAGGCCCGCCAACTCTTGCCCGACCTCATCCTCATGGACATCCGCATGCCCAGGGCCAGCGGCCTGGAGGCCACGCGCCTCATCAAGGCGGAGATGCCCGAGACCAAGGTGGTGATCCTGACGGTGTCGGAGGACGAAGCGGACCTCTTCGAGGCCATCAAGAGCGGGGCCGAAGGCTACATCCTCAAGAACATCAAGGGAGAAGAGTTCGGCGACCTCATCGCGGGCATCGCCCGGGGGGAGGCTCCCATCCAGAGGCACCTGGCGGCCAAAATCCTGGAGGAGTTCGCTCGCCAGGCCCGGCGACAGGAGGCCGTGAATCCAACGGAAGAGGCGCTGACCCAGCGGGAGCAAGAGGTGTTGCGGATGGTGGCCGCGGGCGCCACCAACAAGGATGTGGCCCAGGCCCTGAACATCAGCCCCGAGACGGTGAAGTTCCACCTCCGGAACATCATGCAGAAACTGCACCTCCAGAACCGGGCCCAGGTGATCTCCTACGCGGTCCGCCGTGGGATGGGCGAGGTGCCGGCCTAGAGGCTATTCGGGAAACCCTCACCCCTCGAAGAGTCTTCGACCTGTGTCCCCCTCTCCCTTATGGTTACTAACGAAATAGGCTGCCATCAGCTTGTCATTCTGAGGGAGACCCGACCTCTCGGGACGACCGAAGACTCTAAGGCGTAACGCTATGATTCGACGAAGGCTATAGAT
>JACQOS010000185.1 GCA_016202425.1 Chloroflexota bacterium | reverse complement strand
TCTCCCGCCTGAGGCGGGAGAGGGGGCCAGGTCGAAGACTCTTCGAGGGGTGAGGGTTCTCGAGATGAGTTCGCTGGGTCTCCCTCATCTCAGGAACGAGATGCGGGGTACAAGGCCAACCAGCCAGGCAACCGCCAGGCCCACAATCACCGGCAGAGGGAAGGAGAAAGCGAAACGGGCGGCGGTGAACGGCGTACCCAGCAGCGGTAGCTCCCAGACAACGGTGCGCATGAGGGGGATGACGGACCAGGCGGTAAGGTACGCCGCTATGGGGCCAAGACCCGCCCCGCTGGCCCGAAGGGACGCCAGCAACGGAAACTGCACGTAGGGGCCCGCTGGCGCCAGAATCCCCGCCAGGGTTCCCACCAGCACGCCCCGCAGGCCGGAGCCCTCTCCCATCCACGTGCTGATCACCTGCGACGGGACCACCACTTGGACGAAACCGGCCAGGAGAAAGCCCAGGAGCATCTGCAAGCCCACGGTCTTGAGGAGCTGCCCCCCTGCCAGAATACCGCTCTCGACCCCCGACCAGCCGCGCAACCAGGCCGCGACCGCTACTCCTGCCAGCAACGCTCCGCCCAGGATGGCCAGCGATGGGTCCACTCTTCTCCCCTTTCGTTTGCCGTGCCCTGTTGGCTGCTTCATCGCCTTCGCCTTCGGTGTTGATCCAGGCCCTCGGCCCGTGCTAGTGTCCCGTATCCGAAATACGTTGAATAAATTGTCATTGCGAGGAGTCCCGATCCCGACTTGTCGGGAGGACGACGAAGCAATCTGGAGGAGGGGTGGTCCCACCGCCAGATTGCCACGCCCCGATTTCATCGGGGCTCGCAATGACATATGCTACGAACTTCAGGGACACCACACTAGCGGCGGAACCTGCGGAAGTCGGGCTTGCGCCGCTCCAGAAAGGCGTTACGGCCCTCCATCGCCTCCTCCGTCCCGTAGTAGAGGGCGAGGGCAGACGCCCCCTGGACACTGATGCCCTTGATATGCTCGGTGTCGGCGTTGAAAGAGGCCTTGGCCAGCTTGATGGCGGTGGGGCTCATGGCCAGGACCTCCCTGGCCCAGACCCGGGCCTCCTCCATGAGGCGCTCTTGGGGGACCACCATGTTCACCAGTCCCATCTCCAGGGCCTGCTGGGCGGAGTACTGTCGGCAGAGGAACCATATCTCGCGGGCCCTCTTCTCACCCACAACGCGGGCCATGTAGGCCGTGCCGAACCCTGCGTCCACGCTTCCGACCCTTGGCCCCACCTGCCCGAAGCGGGCGTTCTCCGAGGCGATGGTCAGGTCGCACAGGACATGAAGGACGTGGCCACCCCCGATGGCGTAGCCGTTGACCGCCGCGATCACCGGCTTGGGGATATCGCGGATGACGGCATGGAGCTCTTCCATGTTCATGCCGATGTCCGAGCGCGTGCGCCTGGCCGCGTAGCCCTTCTCGTCCCGCTCCGACTGGTCGCCGCCGGAGCTGAAGGCGCGGTCCCCTGCCCCGGTCAGGATCACCACCCCTATCTGGCGGTCCTCCCAGGCGTCCTTGAAGGCCTCGATCATCTCGTCCACGGTCTGGGCCCGGAAGGCGTTCAGCACCTTTGGCCGGTTGATGGTGATCACGGCGATGCCGTCTTCCTTTTCGTAGAGGATGTCCTGGAAAGTCATGCTCCTCCTCCGTATGGTTCCAAACGTCGGTACCAGGAGAGTGGGCTACGCCATGGTCAGGCCGCCGCTGACCGACAGGGTCTGGCCGGTGATGTAGGCGGCGTCGTCGGAGGCCAAGAACGCCACGGCGGCGGCGATGTCCTCCGGCTCACCGATCCTTCCCCACGGGATGGCGCGCGCCAGGGCGTCGGCCAGCTTGGGGCGGTCCCGAGCGACCTCCTTGAACAGGGCGGTATTGGTCGGGCCCGGGCAGACAACGTTGACGTTGATCTGGTACCGCGCCACCTCCCGGGCGACGGCCTTGGAGAAGCCGATGATCCCCGCCTTGGCCGCCGTGTAGACCGCCTCGCCGGAGGAGCCAACGCGCCCGGCGTCCGAGCTCACGCTGACGATGCGGCCTCGGCCCCGCTGGACCATGCCGGGCAGGACGGCCTTCACGCAGTTGAGCGGGCCCCTCAGATTGATGCCGAGCACCTTGTCCCAGGTCTCCTGGCTGCTCTCCAGGAAAGGCTCCACCTTGTCCCACCCTGCGTTGTTGACGAGCACATCAATAGGTCCCAGCCTTCGCTCCGTTTCTTCCACGGCCTTGCGGATGCTTGTAGGGTCCGTGACGTCCGCCCGCAGGCCAACGGCGGCCTCGCCGATCTCCGTCGCCGTTGCCCGAGCGGCGGCATCATCAACGTCGGTCACGGCCACCCGGGCGCCCTCCTCGGCCAGTCGGCGGGCAATGGCCCGGCCGATCCCCCGGCCTGCCCCGGTCACAAAAGCCACCCTTCCTTGCAGCCTCGCCATCTCCTGTACCTCCCTCGGGTCCCGGGCAGTCCGGGACCATGTATCGCCGGCACGTCTTTCCGGCCAGCGCCCCCCCATTATAGGGATGGCCTAGCCGCCCGTCATTCTCACCCCCGCCCGGGACCGGCATCCCCATGCCACGGGTTCTCGCCTAGTGGTAGAATCCGGGACACGCTGGCTGGAGGCTATCCGGGAAACCCTCACCCCCTGTACCCCCTCTCCCTTGGCAAGGGAGAGGGGGAAGAAAAGATAGCTGGGGGACGCCCCCAGACCCCCGCCATCCCGACGGGTCGGGATGGACTCCCCCAAGAGGAATCCGAACCACTTCTAGCGAAGGCGGTGGAAGATGTACGGTTGGCGCAGTCAGGTGGGGATCGTCGTACCCGCGGAGAACACGGTCATCGAGCCGGAACTCTCCCATCTGGCGCCCGAGGGGGTGTCCTTTCATTTCACCCGGTTGATGCCGGCCAGAGCAGCGACGCCGGGCGCAGTGCCGGAAAACGTGGCTGAGGCGGTACTGGCCTTCCAGCAGAGCGGTGTCGACGCCATCCTCTACGCCTCCATGGCCAGCAGCCTGGTAGCCGCCGACGCATGGGAGCGCCAGGTGAAGGCCCAGACGGGCGTTCCTGTGGCCACGGCGTCCACCGCCCTCAAGGAGGCGCTGCGGACGCTAGGCGTGCGGTCGGTGGCCCTGGTCAGCCATTACACGCCGGAGCTTTTCCAGCGGGTGGACCGCTGGTTCCAGGCCAACGGGTTCCGGGTTGTGGCCGCGGAGAGCGCTAACGTGGCCGACCAGAGGCAGGTCAACCGCATTCCCACCGAGGAGGTCTACCGCCTTGCCCGGAAAGCGGACACGCCGGAAGCGGACGCCGTCTGCTTGCTGGCCACGGACCTGAGGACCTTCCCCATCCTGGAGCAGATGGAGACCGACCTGGGCAAGCCGGTCATCGCCAGCAACCAGACGCTCCTGTGGAAGGCCCTGGGCATGGCGGGCATCAGGGCAGGCATCCGGGGGTACGGTTCGCTCCTCTCAGGCCAGCCGGCCCCCGGCGCCACGCGCCGCTAGTACCTTGCCAGCGGTCCTATTGAGGCGCTGCGTACCCGCCCTGCTCCCCCGGGGCATGGCGATGCACGGGCTTGCGGGCCACCAGGAAGAAGATGGAGCCCAGCGCAGCCATCACGGCCAGGATGGCAAACGCCGGCGTGTAGCTCCCCCACGTATCCGCGACAATGGCGGCAAAGAGCGGGGCAAAGAACTGGCCGATCCCAGAGATGAGGTTGGCGAACCCCAGGATCTTGCCGAAAGAGGACAGCCCGAAGTAGTCTGCCCGGACGGCCTGGAGCAGGGTGCCCCGGATCCCCCACGCCAGCCCGTGCAGCACCCCAAAGGCCAGCAGGTGCCACCCGGAGGTGGCGTAGGCCAGGAAGAGCAGCCCCAGGCTATGGCCTCCCATGCAGGCCATGAGGATCCGCCGCTTGTCGAACCTGTCCCCCAGGTAACCTCCCAGGACCTGGCCCACGACCATCATGAAAGTCAGGAACCCCACGACGTTCCCCGCCTGCTGCAAGGACAGCTTCATCTGCTGGACCATGTGGGGAACCTGATGGACGGAGACCGCCCCTACCACCAGCAGCGCCGAGGCGTGGCCCAGAGAAAGGAACCAGAAAGCCTTTGCCCTCAGGGCCTCGGGGGCGGTGAAATCGCGGCCCCCCAGAGCCGGCGCCTCCGATCGTAGCGCCCGCGTTGCCGTCTGCAAAGCCGGCGCCCCAGGCGCTGGCGGAGCGCCATCGGGGTGCATGCCGTACCGTTCTGGAGAGCGCCGAAGCACGAACGCCATCGGGACCCCCAGCGCCAGGATCACGAGGCCGCTGGCCCGAGCCGTCGCCCGCCAGTCAAAGGTCTCGATGCTCCAGCTCAATAGGGGGACGAGCATCCCTCCCGCTCCTATGCCTGACAGGGCGATGCCCAACGCCCGCGAGCGTTTCTCGCGGAACCAGGCGACGACCACGGTCCCCACGGCGGTGAACCCCGCCAGGCTCGACCCCGCGGCCAGGACGGCAAAGGCACCGAAGTAGGCCAAAGGGGAGTTCACGAAACTGAACAGGATGAAGCCCACGCCAAAGAGGACGGACCCCAGCAATACCACGGGCCTGGGACCCCAGCGGTCGATGGCCCACCCCTCCAGGGGGCCCAGCAGGCCGCTCTCCACGCGGTTCAGCGAGAGGCCAGCAGCCACCATCGTACGGCTCGTCTTGAGGGCATCCTGGACACGAAGGAAGTACGCGGAGAACCCGTGGAAGAGCAGGCCCCCCACCAGGGCCTGAAGCAGAAAGCTTGCACCGACGATCCACCAACCGTAGAAGACGCGGTGACGCCGGGCCAGGATACGGACGACGCCGCAGCGCACCCCTTGGCGGAGGGCTGGGAGCATACTGGCCGCTATGCTACCACATCCCGGTGCTCGGAGCCCTCGGGGCACCGGGGAGGAGTGTGGGATCTGACAGGGTTCGTAGAAAGGGGAGTCCAGAGTCCCGAGAGTCGGGACGGAGCCTGCCCTGCGCGGAGTCGAAGGGACGGGGGTCTGGGGGTGTCCCCCAGATATAACTTCTTCCCCCTTCCTGGCCAGGAAGGGGGCGAGGGGGATGGTCGAAAGGGTTTTCCAGCACCCTCCTACAGCCTGCTCAAGCCGCGAAGGACATTCTCCGAGGTGATGGGCAGGTCCTTCAGCCGGACGCCCACGGCCTCGTAGAT